>CAZSNW010000044.1:0-15371 GCA_964608245.1 uncultured Micromonosporaceae bacterium | reverse complement strand
TCGTGCCGGCGAGGACGGGGGCGTCCTGCTCGACGTAGCCGATGCGGGCGCGCAGGTCGCGGCGGTCGATGTCGCGGACGTCGACGCCGTCGAAGCGCACGGCGCCCGCGATCGGATCGTAGAAGCGCTCGATGAGCGCGAGGATCGTCGACTTGCCGGCGCCGGAGGGCCCGACCAGCGCCACCATCCGGCCGGGCTCGATGGTGAACGACACCCCCTTGAGGACCGGGTCGCTGCTGGTGCGGTCGAGCACCGCCACGTCCTCCAGCGAGGCGAGCGACACCTCGGAGGCCGGCGGGTAGCGGAACCACACGTCGCGCAGCTCCACCCGGGCCGGCCCGGCCGGCACCGGCACCGCGCCGGGCTTCTCCCGGATCGTCGGCGCCAGGTCCAGCACCTCGAAGACCCGGTCGAACGACACCAGGGCGCTCATCACGTCGACCCGGATGTTCGCCAGCTGGGGGAGCGGCCCGTACAGGCGGACCAGCAGCAGCGCCAGCGCCACCACGTCACCGACCGACAGCCGGCCGTGCACCGCGAACCAGCCGCCGAGCCCGTAGGTGAGCGCCTGCGCGAGCGAGGCCACCAGCAGCATCGCCACGAAGAACGTGCGCGAGTACATGGCCTGCCGGATGCCGATGTCGCGCACCCGCGCCGCCCGCTCGGCGAACCGGGCGGTCTCCGCCTCCGGTCGGCCGAACAGTTTGACCAGCAGCGCGCCGGAGACCCCGAACCGCTCGGTCATGGTGGCGTTCATGCTGGCGTCCAGCTGGTACGCCTCCCGGGTGATCTCGGCGAGCCGACGCCCGACCCGACGGGCGGGCAGCAGGAACACCGGCAGCAACAGCAGCGACAGCGCGGTGATCTGCCAGGACAGGGAGACCATCACCGCGGCGGTGAGGACCAGCTGGATGAGGTTGCTCACCACCCCGGACAGGGTGGAGGTGAACGCCCGCTGGGCGCCGATGACGTCGTTGTTGAGCCGGCTGACCAGCGCCCCGGTCTGCACCCGGCTGAAGAACTGCAGCGGCATGCGCTGCACGTGGTCGTACACCCGGGTCCGCAGGGCGAGGATCGCGCCCTCCCCGATCCGGGCGGAGTACCAGCGCTGCACCAGCTGGAGGCCGGCGTCGGCGACCGCCAGCGCGGCGACCGCCGCGGCCAGCCACACCACGGTGGTGCCGCGTCCCGGGCCGGCCGCCACGTCGGCGATCGCGTCCACCACCCGGCCGGCGAGCACCGGGGTGGCGACCCCGATCACCGCGCCGACCACCACGGTGACGAGGAAGACGGCGATGTCGACCCGGAACGGGGCGGCGAAGGCGAGCACCCGTCGGGCGGTGCCGCGGCGCATCCGGTGCGTCGCCACCTCCTGCTCCTTGCGCAGGGCGCGCAGTGTGCTCCAGCCACCGTCGTGGGCGCCTCCGAACGGGTGGCTCACATCCGCTCCTCCGCCTCCGCTGCTCCTCCCCTGGCTGCAACTCTCCACAAGCCTGCCGGGTGCCGCCGCTATTCCCCCAACCCGGCCAGATCACGGATCCGTCGGATCTGCGCCTGCCGCTCCAGCCGCTCCTGCTCCGGGTACGGGCGCAGGGCGGCGCCGGACAGCAGCGCCTTGATCTCCACGGTCGCGTCCCGGTCGGCCTCCAGCAGCGCGGCCACCAGGTCGGACACCGCGACGTCGAGCTCGGCGACGGGGACCACCAGGTTCGCCAGGCCCACCCGCTCCGCCTCGGCGGCGCCCACCCGGCGGGCGGTCAGGCACATCTCCAGCGCCCGCGCGTACCCGACCAGCTCCACCAGCCGCCGGGTGCCGCCGAGGTCGGGCACCAGACCGTGGCGGATCTCGGCCATCGACAGCTGCGCGTCGTCGGCCAGCACCCGCAGGTCGCAGGCGAGCGCGAGTTGCAGACCGGCACCCACCGCGTGCCCCTGCACCGCGGCGACCGAGATCAGGTCCGGCCGGCGCAGCCAGGAGAATCCCTCCTGGTAGGAGGCGATGTGCGCCTCCGCCTCCACCTCGGGAAGCTGCGCGAGCGCGGTCAGGGAGGCGGTCGCCTCCCGCAGGTCCAGCCCGGAGGAGAAGGCGCGCCCCTCGCCGCGTACCACCACCACGCGGACGTCACCGGGCAGTTCGGCGCCGATCTCGCGCAGCCGCCGCCAGGTGGCGGGCGTCTGGGCGTTGAGGACCTCGGGGCGGCAGAGGGTCACCGTGGCCACCGGGCCGTCCCGGTGGAGCCGGACCCCGGTGGCCTCCGGCGACCCGATCTGCTCCCCGTCCGGATCGGTCACTGCTTGCGACGGCGGGCGCCGCCCCGCTGCCGCAGCTGCACCCCGGACTCGGTCAGCACCCGGTGCACGAACCCGTACGACCGACCGGTCGAAGCGGCCAGTGCCCGGATGCTCTCGCCGCTGTTGTACCGCCGGACCAGCTCCTTGGCGAGCGTCTGCCGCTCCGCCCCGACGATCCGACGGCCCTTCTCCGTGCTGCCCGCAGTGCCGGTGGTGGTCATGTCTTCGTCCTCACGTTCCGAGGTGGTCGGCTGACCGGTGGTCGGGCACCGGGCCCACCACCGCCGATCTCTGACCCAACTGTAACGATCATGCGTCAGATTCGGGCCCGGTCGCCATCCGACACGCGCTCTACCCTCAGTCACCGACCGACGCTTCCGGGTGACCGAATCGGGCCGGTCCACCCCGTCCGGCCGGCCGTCCCGACCCGTGCCCGGCCGGTCAGGCGTCCGACGGCTGCTCCGGCGGGCGTACCCGGACGGTGACCGCCCGGGCCTGGACCACCGCGGCGGTCAGCACCGCGAGGTTGGGGGTGGCCACGTCCAGGTGCCGGGGGTGGCGCAGCCGCCGCAGCGGGGCCAGCCGCGCATCCGCGAGGATCGTCTCCACGGTTCGCCGGTCACCGCCGGTCACCACCGCCGCGAGCGTGTCGACGTGCGGCAGCAGGACGCGGGCGGTCATGTCCGCCGCGCGGGCGGCCGCGGCCGCCGCCTGGTTGCTGCGCCGACGGGCGAAGCGCTGCTGCGACTGGCCGCCGGCGGCGGTCCGGGACTGCACGTACCAGGAGTCCACCTTGGAGACGATTAGCCGGTCGCCGTCGGCCACCCCGACCGCGGCCGCGGCCCGACGGGCGAGCAGCAGCCCCAGCCGGCGGGGGGCCGCCGCCTCGGCGAGGAACCCCGCCAACCCGGTCGCCTCCCCGGCGCCCGGCGGCGGGTGCAGCTCGGCCACCGTGCCGTCGGCCGCGGTCACCCGCAGCACGGGCGGGGCGGCCTCGACCACCACCTCGCCGTGCCGCTCGCGGAACCCGTCGAGCCAGCGCGGCAGGCGCTCCGGTGTCACGTCGACCCAGCGGCCTCCCCCGCTGGCCGGCCTGGCCCTCGCCACCGTGGCTCCTAGGCCGTGTCCCGCCCGGCGGGTGGTCGTGGCCTCGGACGCGGGCGGGTGCGCGCCAGGTCGGTCGCGCCGGCCGGGGCGGCGCGGTCCCGCGTACCGGCCTGCCGCGGTGCCGCCACCCGCAGCCGACGCAGCACCGCCTGCCCACGCGACGCCCACCGGGACAGCACCGGCCAGGTGCCCACCGCCTGGTTCGAACCGGGCAGCCAGCCGAGCCGCCGCAGTCCGCCGTAGAGCACGACCGCGGCCACCCCGACCACCCCCGCCGCCACGAGCGCGTTGCGGCCGGTCGGCACCACGAGTTCGGCGAGCCCGCGGGCCACCGGCCAGGCGAGCAGGGCGGCGAAGGCGCCGGCGAGCGCCGCGAGCAGCCCCGCCCGCCAGCTGGCCAGCGGCCGGGCGACCAGGGTGAGGGCGAGGAAGGCCACCCCGAACAGGCTGACCATGGCTACCGAGCGCTCCACCCGCAGCTCGCCGGCGGCCAGCAGGTACGCGGTGAACGACGCCGCGGCGCACACCGCGCCGGCCGGGATGGCGAACCGCAGTACCCGCGGCACGAACCCGGGGCGCGACCGCTCGTCGGACGGGGCCAGCGCGAGGAAGAACGCCGGGATGCCGATGGTCAGCGCGGCGATCACGGTGATGTGCCGCGGCAGGAACGGGTAGGGCAGGTGGGCGATCCCCACGAGGACACCGAGGATCACCGAGTAGACGGTCTTGACCAGGAACAGGTTGGCGACCCGTTCGATGTTGGCCAGCACCCGTCGGCCCTCGCCGAGCACCCGCGGCAGCACGGTGAAGTCGTCGTCGAGCAGCACCACCTTGGCGACCGCGCGGCTCGCGCCGCTGCCCGACCCCATGGCGATGCCCAGGTCGGCGTCCTTGAGCGCCAGGGTGTCGTTGACCCCGTCGCCGGTCATCGCCACGGTGTGGCCCCGGGCCTGCAGGGCCTTGACGAACTGCCGCTTCTGCTGCGGGGTCACCCGGCCGAACACCGAGTGCCGCTCCAGCACCTCCCCGAGCGCGTGCAGGTCGTCGGGCAGCTCGCGGGCGTCCACCGGCTGCTCGGCACCGGTGAGCCCCAGCCGGCGGGCCACCGCCCCCACGGACAGGGGGTTGTCGCCGGAGAGCACCTTGACCGACACCCCCTGGGCGGCGAACCAGGCCAGGGTGTCGGCGGCCGCCGGCCGGACCCGCTGCTCCAGCACGGCCAGGGCGGCGCCCGTCCCGGCGCCGTCGGACAGCGCCGTGGCGCGGGCCACCGCCAGCACCCGCAGCCCGTCGGCGGCGAGCGCGTCGGCGCGCGCACGGAGCGGGTCGTCGGCGGCGAGCAGCACGTCCGGGGCGCCGAGCAGCCAGGTGCCGTGCTCGGCGAAGGTGGCACCGGAGTACTTGCGGGCCGACGAGAACGGCGAGAGCTCCACCGGCCGCCACGCCGGTTGCCCGTCGAACGTGCCCGCGGTGCCGTCGGCGATCGCCCGCACGGTCGGGTTGGGGCTGGGGTCGGCGGCGACCAGCGCCGCGAGCGCCGCCCGGGCCAGCTCCGGTGAGGTGCCGGGGGCGGTGACCACTTCCCGCAGCGCCATCCCCGGTTCCGTGAGGGTGCCGGTCTTGTCCAGGCACAGGACGTCCACCCGGGCCAGCCCCTCGACCGCCGGCAGCTCCTGCACCAGGCAGCGCCGGCGACCCAGCCGCACCACCCCGACCGCGAAGGCGATGCTGGTCATCAGCACCAGGCCCTCGGGGATCATCGGCACCACCCCGGCGACGCTGCTGACGACCGCGTCGGGGAACGACTGGTCGCTGGTGAGCTGGCGGACCACCAGCAGCGTCCCCACCGGGACGATCACCCAGGTCAGGTAGCGCAGGAACCGGTTGATGCCCTGGTGGAGCTCGGAGTGGGCGAGGCTGAACACGCTGGCCTCGCTGACCAGCCGGGCGGCGTACGCGTCGGGACCCACCGCGGTGGCCTCGAACGCCCCGGTGCCGGCCACCACGAAGCTGCCCGACAGCACCTCGTCGCCGGGCGCCTTGGGTACCGGGTCGGCCTCCCCGGTGAGCAGGGACTCGTCGACCTCAAGCCCCTCGGCCTCCCGGATGCGCCCGTCGACCGGCACCCGGTCGCCCGGGCCGAGCAGCACCAGGTCCCCGAGCACCACGTCCTCCGGGTCGACCTGCTGCTCCTGACCGTCCCGGCGTACGCGCACCGGGGAACGAGCGAGCACCGCCAACCGGTCCAGCGTGCGCTTGGCCCGCAGCTCCTGCACCACGCCGATGGCGCTGTTGAAGAGGATCACCAGCCCGAACAGGGTGTCCAGCGGGTGCCCGAAGATGAGCACCAGCGCGGCCAGCGAGCCGATGAGCGCGTTGAACCGGGTCAGCAGGTTGGCCCGCAGGATCTGGCCGACCGTGCGGCTGCTGCGGGTCTGGGTGCGGTTGACCTGGCCGGCCGCCACCCGGGCGGCGACCTCGGCCCGGCTCAGGCCCGCCAACGTGGTCACCTCAGCAGCCAACCGGCCCCCCCTTCCGACCACCGACCGACCCCGCCCACGACGGCGGCCGCTCTAGTGTGCCGGGCGCCCGGTGGACGCGCACCGCCGGGCGCCTCACTTCTGCAGGAACTCCGTGACCAGTTCGGCGGTCTCGGCCGGGCGTTCCAGCGGGATCTCGTGGTAGCAGTCCAGGTCCACCATGGTCACGTTCCCGGCCGCCCGCGCCGCCGCCTGCAGCATCGGGTGCACCACGATCGCCCGGGCCGCCCGGACCAGCAGCGTGGGTACGCCCACCGGCGGGAGCAGGATCGGTCGGGCCATCTCGGAGTACGCGGTGACCACCGCCGCCGGGGCGTACCGCCACCGCCACCGGCCGTCGTCCCCACGGACCAGGTGCTGTTCGACCTCGTCGTCCACCACCGTCGGGTCGGCCAGCGGGGGCCACCGTTCGGCGCGGTCGGCCCGGGCGGTGGCCGGGTCCGGGAACGACGCGGGGGTCAGCTCGTTGGCGGCCCGCTCGGCGGCGGCCCACCCGGGGATCCCGATCGCCGGGTCGAGCAGGACCACCCTGCCGACCCGGCCGGTGGCGTGGTGGGCGAGGTGGCAGGCGATCAGACCGCCGTACGAGTGGCCGATGACGTCGACCACCTGGAGCGACAGCGCGTCGAGGGTGGCGACCAGGTCGGCGACGTGCTGCTCGATGCTCCACGGCGGCTCGTGCGTGGAGCGGCCGTGACCGCGCAGGTCCACCGCGTACAGCAGGTGGCCGGAGAGCGCCTCTCCCAGCAGCCGCCACCGGGCGCCGTGTCCCTTGACCCCGTGCACCGCCAGCACCGGCCGACCGGACGGGTCGCCGTACCGGCGGACGTGCAGCAGTACCCCGTCCATATCCGGCACGCTAACCGGCGGCCGGGCCAAAGGACGGCAGGGGTCGGTGTGGCGGCGGCGACGCTTGCCCCCTCACCGGTACGCTGTGTCCGCCTCGGCACGGCGGGCCACGCCCCGGGGCCCTCGCCGACGGTCACCCGACGGCGCCGGTGCCGTGCCCGGGGCGATCCGCACCCACCGCACGAGGAGGCTGACCTGACAGTCGTGGTCGGCGTCGACGGCGCCGGGCGTACCCACCGCCTCGGCCTGGTCGCCGCCGCCGGTGGGCCGGTGCACCGGGTCGACCCGGACACCGGCCCGGCCGAGGTGGAGGCGCTGCTGGCCGGCGCCGGCGCCGGCACGGTGCTGGTCGACGACGCGCACCGGCTGCCGGCGGAGGTGGCGGCGGTGCTGGCCGCCGCCGCCCGCCGGGGTGTGCGGACCGTGGTGGCGCGCCGCCCGTCGCTCACCTCGCCGCAGCTGGCGGACCTCGACGCTGCGGCGTCGGCGCAGGGCGGCGTGGAGATGCTCGTCCCGCTGGACGTCGACGCGGTCGCCGCCCTGGTCGCCGCGGTGACCGGGAAGCCGGCCTCCCCGGAGACGGCCGCCGCCGTGCACCGGGACAGCAGCGGCCTGCCGGCGCTCGTCGTCGCCCTGGCCCAGGCGCCGGACGACCCGGTCCCGGCGGCCCTGGCCGCCCGGGTGCAGCGGCAGCTGGCCGTGCTGCCGGAGCCGGCCGTCCGGCTGGCGCAGGTGCTGGCGCTGGAGTCGGAGCTGCCCGACGAGGCGCTCGCCGCCGCGGTGGGGGTGGCTGTGGACGGGTTGCCGGAGCTGGTCCAGGGCCTGTACGAGCACGGGCTGCTGCTGTCCGGCGCCGAGCGGCTGATCCCGGCGGTGGCGCGGGCGGTCCGGGCCGGCCTGTCCCCGGCCGCCGAGCGCCAGCTGCACGACCGGGTGGCGCGGGCGCTCACCGCCACCGGCGCCGACCCGGCGGAGGCGGCCCGGCGCCTGACCGCCGCCCGCGTCCGCTCCCCGGAGGCCGCCGAGGTCTACCGGCGCGCCGCCGACGAGCTGCGGTTCCGGGACCCGGCCGCGGCGCTGCGCTGGTACGACGACGCGGCCGCCTCGGGGGCGCCGCCGGAGACGGTGGCCGCCGGTCGGGCCGAGGCGGCGGCCCTGCTGGGCCAGCCGGTGGACCCCGACCTCGCCACCTCCGCCGACGCGTCGAGGCTGCGGCTGGTCACCGGCGCGGTCGCTGCCCACCAGGGACGGGCCGGACGGGCGGCGGAGGCGCTGCTCGCGGCCGGGCCGCCCGGCCCGGCGCTGGCCGTGCCGTCGCTGGTGTCGCTGGGGCGGCTGGCCGAGGCCCGCACGGCCGCCGACGGGGAGGCCCCGACCGTGGTACGCCTGCTCGCGGAGGCTGCGCTGGCGGTCGCCGACCCGCCCGAGGCCCTGCCGCGGTTCATCGAGGCCGCCGAACAGGTGGAGGCGGCGGCGCCGGCGCTGGTGCTGCCGGACACTCCGCACGCGCTGGGGGCGGTGGTGGCGGTGACCGCCGGCGACCCGTGGACCGCGGAGCACCTGCTGGAGCGGGCCGGCGAGGCGGCGGTGGGCGGGCCGGTCGCCGCCGACCGGCACCGCCTGCTGAGGGCCTGGGTGGACCTGCGCCGGGGTCGCTACCAGCCGGCGTTGGACGTGCTGTCCACGCTCGCCCCGGCGCGCCTGTCGGGGCGGGAGCGGCTGCTGCTCGCCGCCCTGTCGGCGGGGGTGGCTCGCCGCAGCGGCGACATCGCCCGGCTGCGCGCCTCCTGGCAGGACGCCGAGCCGGTGCTGGCCCGCCGGGCGGTGGACCTGTTCCAGGTGGAGCCGCTGGAGGAGCTGCTGGTGGCCGCCTCCCGGCTGCGGCAACGGCAGCGGGTGGAGCCGGTGCTGGCGACGCTGGAGGCGATCCTGGACGGGCTGGGACGCCCGCCGGCCTGGGTGGTGACGGTCGGCTGGATCCGGTTGCAGCTGACGGTCGGCGACGACGACGCGGCGGCCGCCGACGCGGTGGCGGCCGACCTGTCCGGCCTGCAGCTCGGCGTGGAGCTGGTGCGGCAGCGGGTCCAGGTCGCGGCGGCGCGGCAGTGGGCGCGGGTGCTCGGCGGTGACGTCGACGCCGACGAGGTGACCCGGGTCGCCGACGAGCTCGCCGCGGTCCACCTGCCGTGGGAGGCGTCCCGTCTGGTCGGGGACGCGGCGATCCGGACCGGCGACCCGGCGGTGGCCCGGCGGCTGCTGGAGCGGGCCCGCGAGCTGTCCGCCGCGGAGGCGGCGACCGGTCCCCGGGCCACCGGCGGCCTGTCCGAACGGGAGCTGGAGGTGGCGCGGCTGGTGCTGGCCGGCCGCACCCACCGGGAGATCGGCAGCCAGTTGTTCCTGTCGCCGAAGACGGTGGAGCACCACGTGGCCCGGATCCGGACCAAGCTCGGCGCCACTTCCCGGGCCGAGCTGATCGCCGCCCTGCGGAAGATCCTCGAAGAGGACACCGCCTGACCACCGTCACGGACGCGGCGACCGGACGACCGCCGCCTGCACACGGCGCCCGTCACGGACCGGTCGGGTCACAGGCCCGGCTCCGGGCCCTCCTCCTCCCCCGGTGCGGTCGGATCCTGACCGGTGGCCCCGGAGCCGAAGTCGCCGAGCCACCCGGGATCCGTCCCGTCGACCTCGTCGCCCACCGGCGGGACGTCCGCGACGTCCAGCGCGTCCATCGCGTCCACCGCCGTGGTCGGGGTGTCCCCCGGCGTGGTCGGGTCGTCGACGGACACCGCCGCGTCCGCCGGCGCCGGGCCGGCCGCCCCACCGGCGCCGAAGTCGAGGTCCGCCGGGTCCTCCCCGGCCGGGGCGTCCTCCGGTCCGGTCGGCGCCGCGCCGCCCACGTCGGGCAGGTCGTCGAGCGTGTCGACCGCCCCGCCGGCGCCCGCCAGCAGCGCGAGCCCGTCAGGCGGGGCGGCGTCCAGCTCCAGCGGCACCGGCGAGTGGGCCATGACGTACGGGGCGAGGTCGGCGGCCACCTCCACCGGCGCGGTGTGCGCGTAGGTGACCAGGGCCTCGGCCACCTCGGCGTCGCCGAGGTCGAACCCGTGCGTACGCAGCAGACCCGCCGGGTCGTCGACCGACCCGGCGCGCAGCGCGTCGAACAGGTCCCGTAGCGAGGTCACGTCGCCCACTGTAGGGGGCCGCCCGGTGCCCCGCCTCGGGGAAACCCCCGTCCCACCCCCGGGGTTGCCCGGTGGGCCGGCGCCGACGGCTCAGCCGCCGCGGGCGGCCAGCCGCCGCTCCCTGGCCGACTTCATCAGGCTCGCGACCGTGGTCGCCCCCAGGACGACGACGATCACCGCAAGCGACAGCCAGATCGGCACGTGCGGCGCCCACTCCACGTGCCGGCCGGAGTTGATGAACGGGACGTTGTTCTCCGCCAGCGCCTCCAGCACCATCTTCACGCCGATGAAGCCGAGCACCACCGCCAGGCCCTTGCTCAGGTAGACCAGCCGGCTGACCAGCCCACCGATGAGGAAGTAGAGCTGGCGCAGGCCCATGAGGGCGAACACGTTGGCGGTGAAGACAAGGTACGGCTCCCGGGTCACCCCGAAGATCGCCGGGATCGAGTCCAGCGCGAACACCACGTCGGTGGTGCCCAGGGCGATCATGACGATGAGCATCGGCGTGACCGCCCGCCGGCCGTCGATCCGGGTGAACATCCGCGGCCCGTCGTAGCCGGCGCTCATCGGCAGCACCCGACGGGCGGTACGCACGAGCACGTTCTCCTTGAAGTGCTCCGGGTCCTCCTCGTGCTGGCGGGCCAGCTTGACCGCCGTGTAGATGAGGAACGCGCCGAAGATGTAGAAGATCCAGACGAACCGGCTCACCAGCACCGCGCCGGCGGCGATGAACACCCCCCGCATGACCAGCGCGAGCACGATGCCGATCATCAGCACCTTCTGCTGGTACGCGCGGGGCACCGCGAACCTGCTCATGATCAGCATGAACACGAACAGGTTGTCCACGGACAGGCTGTACTCCACCAGCCAGCCGGTGTAGAACTCCACCGCGTACCGCGAACCGGAGTGCGCCCACACCCACAGGCCGAACAGGCCGGCCAGCGCCACGTACAGGCTCACCCACAGCGCCGACTCGCGCAGTGACGGCTCGTGCGGGCGACGGCTGATGATCAGCAGGTCGACGGCGAGGATCACGCCGACGACCACCAGGGTGACCACCCAGGTCCAGGTCGACAGTTCCATGTGAAGGCCGAACCTCCGGACACGACGACGCACCGGAGGTCTCTCCCACCACCGGCAGCTCCGGTGGCCTGCGGCACCGGGTCCGGCCGGCGCCGGACCGTGCTGACGATGCCGCCGCGGGGGATACTCCCCTCCTCGACCGCCACAGTGTGGCACACGGCACCGGCGGACCGCCGGCCACCCACCGCCCGACGCGCCGCCGCCGTGGCAGGCTGACGGACATGACCGACCCGACGCTGCTGTCGACGACCCTGACCACCGTCGACCGGGTGGTGCTCGCGGCGAGCCACCACCCGCCGGCGGACGGCTCCGTGGCCGACGGTCTGGCGGTGGTGGTGGCGCACGGGCTGGCCGGCTCCCGACGGACGCGTGGGATGCGGCAGGCGATCCGGCTACTGTCGCAGACGGCCGGGGTGGTCGCGTTCGACTTCCGCGGCCACGGCCGCTCCGGAGGTCTCAGCACGGTCGGTGACCGGGAGGTGCACGACCTGGCGGCGGCCGTGGCGTGGGCGCGCGAACTCGGGTACACCCGGGTCGCCACGGTCGGCTTCTCCATGGGCGCGGCGGTGGCGCTCCGGCACGCCGCGACCGCCCGCGACGTCGACGCGGTGGTGGCGGTCAGCGGACCGGCCATCTGGTACTACCGGGGCACCCCCGCCATGCGGTGGATCCACCGGATGATCGAGACCCGGTCGGGCCGCTTCCTGCTGCGGGTGGCGAGCGGTACCCGCATCACCCCCCACGGCTGGGTGGAGGTGCCGGAGCCGCCGGTGGAGGCGGCCGCCCGGCTGTCCCCCATCCCGCTGCTGGTCGTGCACGGGACGGCCGACGCCCTGTTCCCGGTCTGGCACGCCGAGGAGCTCTACCGCGCCGCCGGCGAGCCGCGTCAGTTGTGGATCGAACCGGCCGGGCACGGCCCCGACCACCTGCCACCGTCGCTGCTGTCGCGAATCGGTCAGTGGCTGCGCGAGTACGCGATCAGCAGCGGCCACCCGCCGGCTCCCCAGGTCACGCCCGATCGGCCGGTGCCGCCGGAATGATCCTGTGACGTAGGCTGTGGCGGCACGGCCTACGACGGGAAGGGGATGCTGATGGAGTGGCTGCTGATCTGCGGCGCACTGGTCGTGGTCGGTGGGCTGGCGCTGTGGCTGATCAGTGTCTACAACGGCCTGGTCCGTGCGCGTAACGCGTACAAGAACGCCTTCGCCCAGATCGACGTGCAGCTCAAGCGCCGGCACGACCTGATTCCCAACCTGGTGGAGACCGCCAAGGGGTACATGAAGCACGAGCGCGAGACGCTGGAGGCGGTGATCGCCGCCCGGGCCGGCGCGGTGAACGCGCAGTCGGCGGCCGCGGCCAACCCGGGCGACCCGTCGGCGATGCGGCAGCTGGCCGACTCGGAGAACATGCTCACCCAGGCGCTGGGGCGGCTGTTCGCGCTCTCGGAGAACTACCCCGACCTCAAGGCCAACCAGAACATGCTCGCCCTGCAGGAGGAGCTGACCTCCACCGAGAACCGGGTCGCCTTCGCCCGGCAGCACTACAACGACTCGGTGATGAACTACAACAACCGGCGCGAGACCTTCCCCGCCAACCTGGTCGCGGGCATGTTCGGGTTCCAGCCTGCCGCGCTGTTCGAGGTGGAGGATCCGGGTGAGCGGCAGGCCCCGCGGGTCTCCTTCTCCTGACGCCACGGTCCGACCGGAGGGCCTTCGGAGATGAACTTCTTCGAACGGCAACGCCAGGTGAAGCGCCTGTCCTGGCAGCTGGTGTTCCTATTCGGACTGGCGGTGGTCGCCATCATCGTGATCGTCGACGTGGTGGCGGTCGTCGCCTTCTCAGAGGAGGCCGTGCGTCTGGAGGAGCGGATCGCGATCGCCGCGGTGTCCACCGTGATCACCGGGAGCGTGATCGGTCTGGCCTCGCTGTTCAAGACGCTGAGCCTCCGTTCGGGCGGAGGTCCCAGGGTGGCCGAGGCGCTCGGCGGCACCCCGGTCCCGCCCGACACCACCGACCCGCAACTGCGGCGGCTGCGCAACGTGGTGGAGGAGGTGGCGATCGCCTCCGGCACCCCGGTGCCCGCCATCTACGTGCTGGAGGACGAGCCGGGCATCAACGCCTTCGCCGCCGGCTGGTCCCCGTCGAACGCGGCCATCGCGGTGACCCGCGGCGCGCTGGACATGCTCAACCGTGACGAGCTGCAGGGGGTCATCGCCCACGAGTTCAGCCACATCGCCAACGGCGACATGCGGCTGAACATCCGGCTGATGGGCCTGCTGTACGGCATCCTGCTGCTGGCCATCATCGGCCGGGGCATGATCCACGCCTCCGCGAGCAGCCGCAGCCGCGACCGCAACGCCGGCGGCGGGTTCCTGATCGGTGTGGCGCTCATCATCGTCGGGTACGTCGGGGTGTTCATCGGCGAGATCATCAAGGCGGCGGTGTCCCGGCAGCGGGAGTACCTCGCCGACGCCTCGGCGGTCCAGTTCACCCGCCAGACCCACGGGCTGACCGGCGCGCTGAAGAAGATCGCCGGCACGACGTTCCGGTCACACCTGAACCACCCCAAGGCCGAGGACGTCAGCCACATGCTGTTCGGGGCCGGCCGGGCCCGGCTGCTGTTCGCCACCCACCCGCCGCTGCACAAGCGCATCAAGGCGCTCGACCCCACCTTCGACGCGAAGGAGCTGAAGGAGCTGGAGCGGCGGTGGGCCGAGAACCCGCCGCAGGGGTTGGACGAGGACGAGGCCCTCGGGCTGGTCAGCCCCCGTGACCTGGTGTCGGAGGGGCACGCCGCGATGGTGGGTGAGCAGGCCCTGGCACGGGCGAGGGCCACCCTTCCGATGCCGGGGGAGGCGATGGCGGTCCAAGGGGACGCGGTGATCGGACTGGTCGGCGCTCCCACCGACGAGACCGTCCGGCAGGCCGAGGCGATCCTCGACCTGATCCCGGAGGAGCTGCGGCGCCAGGCCCACGACCCGCAGGCGGTGCTGCCGCTGGTCTTCGGCATGCTGCTCGCGGCCGATCCGGAGGTGCGCACCAAGCAGCACGCGGTGCTGGTGCAGTCGTTCGGCAAGGAGGTCGCCGACGCCGCGTGGCGGCGCGGCGAGTCGCTCACCGGACTCCACCCGATGCTCAGGCTCCCGCTGGCCCAGATCGCCTTCCCGGCGCTGCGGCAGCGGTCCGCCGACGAGGGCGACCGGATCATCACCACCCTGCACACGCTGGCGACGGTCGACGGGCACCTGGACGTCTCCGAGTTCTGCCTCGTCCGGCTGCTGATCGAGGAGCTGTACGAGGCCCGCCACCGTCAACCCACGTGGGGGAGGCGCCGCTACTCGCTGGCCGACGCCCGCACCGCGGCCGCTCTCCTGCTCGCGACGCTGGCGTGGGTCGGACACCGGGACGACGCCACGGCGGCGGAGCGCGCCTTCCACGTCGGCACCGCCCGGCTGTTCGGCGGCCACCCGCTCCCCTACGCTCCCCCGCAGCACGGCATCCAGACGTTGGAGTACGTGTGGGGACCGCTGGACGGGCTCAACCCGGCCGACAAGCAGCTGCTGGTGTCCGCCATGGTCGACGTGATCAGCCACGACGGCAGGATCACGGTGGAGGAGGCGGAGCTGCTGCGGACCGTGTGCAGCCTGCTCCACTGCCCGCTGCCCCCGCTCGTCCCCGAACAGGTCGCCGCCTGACCGGGCGCCGGCCTGAGGGCCGGCGCCCGGTCAGCGGGCGGCGTCCATCGTCCGAAGCTCCTTCTTCAGCTCCGCGATCTCGTCCCGGATCCGGGCGGCGACCTCGAACTGGAGCTCCCGCGCGGCGGCCAGCATCTGCTCGGTGAGGTCCTGGATGAGCCGGGCCAGGTCCTCCCGGGCCGCGCCCTCGGTCGGCGCCGCCACCGCCCGCCGCCGCGAACGTGTCTCCGGCACCGGGCCCTTGCCCCGGGACAGCTGACGCGCCACCCCGCCGACGAGCGTGCTGCCCGTGCCGACCCCGACCAGGGCCCGGTCGGTGTCGTCGGCCTCCCGGTAGATGTCGTCGAGGATGTCGCGGATCTTCTTGCGCAGCGGTTCCGGCTTGATCCCCCGCTCCTCGTTGTTGGGGATCTGCTTGGCCCGCCGGCGGTTGGTCTCCTCGAGGGCGGCCGCCATCGACGGCGTCACCGTGTCGGCGTACATGATCACCTGGCCGGAGACGTTCCGGGCGGCCCGGCCGATCGTCTGGATGAGCGACCGGTAGCTGCGCAGGAACCCCTCCTTGTCCGCGTCGAGGATCGCCACCAGCGACACCTCGGGCAGGTCGAGGCCCTCCCGCAGCA
>CAZSNW010000043.1:2912-15567 GCA_964608245.1 uncultured Micromonosporaceae bacterium | reverse complement strand
GCAACCTGGTCAGCCGGATCGTGTTCGCGCTGTGCGCGCTCCCTCAATGAAGGGCGGCGCCGGAAGGCGCCGCAACCCGGGTCGCCTCAACGGCGGCCCTGACCTGCGAGTATGCTACCGCATGCGAAGCCTCGTGGCTTGCCGAACAGGACGGACGGACCCGGACACGCCTCCGCCTCCGCTTTCACCGCCATGAGCTGCGGAAACGGGATTGCGAAGGCTACCGCGGGTTCTCGTGTCATCGGAGGGTTCGCGGTCAAGGCTTCACAGGACAAATGGTGCATTCCCTGTTGTCTCCCTTGCCCGTCCGAGGAACTCCAGGGCGTCCGCGGTGGCGTACCGGTCGGTCGGCCCGAGATCGCAGACGAGCACCGAGTCGCAGCTGAGATCGATGAGGCTGGTCAGGTTCGCCTTGAGTCTGACCAGTTTGGCCGATCGAGCCGTCAGCAGGAACACGCTGTACTGCAACCTGTCCCCGTGCGCCGCAAGTGCGTGGGCGACCCGTGTCCGGCGGCGGTCGTCGCTCACGTCGTAGGCGATCAGGTAGGTGCGCTGCCGTTCGCTCATCGGATGCGGATCCCCCGGTAGCCGCTCTGCGTGCCATCGATCACGCCGAGGATCAGACGGGCCTGGATCTCCATCGCCCGACGCCAGCTGACCCGGTATCCGAAGAGCGGGTGTTGGAACAGGGTGTTGACCCGCCGCTCGTACGCCGCGATCAGCGCTTTCCGGCCCCGGTCCCGCAGCCTGGTCGCCCTCAGCACGTCGGAGAAGTCGCTGCTTTTCAGCTCGCCGTTGTTGAAGGCGCCGATCACGACCGAGTCCGCGACCGGGGCCCGGAACTCCTCGCACAGGTCCAACGCCAGCGCCGGCTTGTTCCGCTCGCTGCTGTGCAGGAAACCCGCGTGCGGATCCAACCCGCAGCTGACGACGGCCCGAATCGCATCCGCCAGCAACATCCCGTAGGCGTAGTTGAGGGCGGCGTTGATCGGGTCGAGGGCGGGTCGCCGTGTGCGGCCCGGGAAGACCAGTCTCGGATCGGCGGCCACCCGCGGGCTGAACATGGTGGGGAACGCGGCGAAGTACGCGGCCGCGGCCTCACCCTCCACGCCGAACAGCTGCGCCACGCCGGTGCACTCCCGCGCGGCCTGTTGAAGCCTCCGCAGCCGCTCCACCGTGTCCGCCGCGTCGCCGTGCCGGCGCAGCAGCGTCGCCTGGTTGGCGATCTTCGCGGCGATCATCTCCCGGGCCAGGTCCAGGCGCCCGTGCGCCGCCGCGAGATGCTGCCGGTGCCTCGGGCCGCCGTTCGGGCCGGCCGCCGGCTGCGCCCAGCCGGTGACCCGGCCGCTGCTGGTGCACCAGACGACCGGCACCCGTCGCCACAGCAGCTCCCGGATCAGCGCGCCGCTGAGGTCGACGTTGCCGTGCACGACCGCTGCGTGCACCCGCTCGACGGGCACCGATCCGATCTCGTCGTCGCGGTGACGTACCAGCACCCGTCCGCTCCGGACGGAAGCCCGTGAGCCCTGGGTCGACAGGTGGAGCACCTCACCCTCGGGGTCGGGTGCCATGATCCGTCGGGTGACCGGCGCCAGCCGGCGCTCATCCGGCAGGCACACCGAGACGTGGGAGCACCTGCGGCACCGCGGGTCGTCCTCCAATGGCGGTGGTGCGGCCGAGGCGCGGATGGTCGCCACGGTTGACGCCACCAGCTGCTCCGCCTCGGCCAGTTCTTCGGCCGACAGCTCCACCGGCACCCGCTGGCGGTGGAGGGGGAAGTAGACGACCTGGCCGGCCACCCGCTGACCCATGTCCGTCAGCACCAGCCGTTGCAGGGCCAGCTGGACCCGCATGGGGCCGGTGACCGTGGCGCGTCGCCGCACCGGCGTGGCCTTGTGCTCGACGATCGTCAGTGCTCCCGTGTCCGGATCCACCTCCACGGTGTCGCAACGGCCGGTGATGCCGAGCCGCCGGCTGATGACGGTGACCGCGCGGAGCCGCTCGGCACGGGAGGCACCCGGGTCGTCGGACGGCACATGTTCCCGCGTACCGACCGCCATCTGGGCGGTGTCGGTCGTCTCGCCCATGGCCTCGAGCCATGCGCGGCGGGGGCAGAACGCCTGGTGCGCGACGAGGCTGATCGGCACCAGAACGTCGCCCCTGGTGGTGCCCGCCGCGGTCATGGCACCGCGGCGAGCGGCCGCACCCGACCCCGGGCGGCGCGCCGCTCCGGAGCGTTGGCGCTGCCGAACACGCGCACCGGGAATGTGACCACCGCGGTGACCGCCCTGGCCGCCAGCCACTCCCGCGCCGCCGCCACCTCCGCACCATCACGGTCGTCGGCGTGGGTGGCGGCGGCCACGACACGCAGGGCATGGCTGGCGACCACGGTACGCAGGCGGGCCGGTGTCCACGGGCCGAGCCACAGCGGCACGTAGAACGCGCCCCTGTGCCGGTGGCCCACGTGCCCGGTGGTGACCGCGGCCGAGCCGACCCGCAGGCCGAGCGGGAACTGTGAGATTGCCCACAGCGCGCACCAGACCAGGGCGTTGTCGGCCGGTCCCGGTCCGTCGAGGCCGGTGGCTGACCGGCTGTCCGGGCTGTTCTTGCCGACCTCGTCGACGACGCTCCGGCCGGCCAGGCCGTCGGCCACCTGTTCCGGTGTCCGCGCCGCCACCGCCTCGGCGACCTTCCGCAGCCTGGTCCCGACAAACTCGGATCCCCGGTTGCGTGGCTGCATCTCCAGCAGGTTGGCGGCGTCGTCCTGCTGGTACTTGTCCCGCTCCCGACGCCAGTAGCACGGCTCTCCGAGGGCGGCGAGCAGCCGCAGGTCCAGTTCGGCCCGGTGTTCCGTGAGTCGGTCGAGCACACCGTGGCGACGCTGTTGCAACGTCGGCCATGAGGCCGGGTCGAGCTGGGCGATGCGGGGACTCATGAGCGCCACGGCCTGCTTGCCGGCGTTGAAGTCCTCGTACAGCCAGCTTCCCTCCGCGCTCCGCTGGGCCGCGTGGGAATGGACCGCCGCGGCCACGGTCTGCTCGGTGATCGACTCCCCGTCCAGGCGTGGCCGGGAGTTGACACCCGCGGTCCACGACAGCGCCAGACCCCGGTGGCCGGCGTCGGCGCAGATCGCCGCTAGCCCGTACAGGGCCAGGTGGCTCAGCAGGCTGTGCGGGGCGCTGCCCGCCAAGACGAACCCGGTCATGATCCCTCCGCGGAGACTTGTGAGTCGGCGGCGCGCAACAGCGCCTCCAGGTAGGCGCTACCCCACACCCCCCACTCGCGGTGGGTGGTCTCGATGAGTTCGTCCCAGCCGCCGTGGTCGAACAGCTGCACGGCCACCGGTTCCGAGCCGTCTGGGGGCGTCTCGTCGAGCAGCCCGGCGGTGGTGTGGGGGAAGTCGTGCCGGCCGTGGCCGTGGCTGGTGCCGACCAGCCGGGCCACCAGCCGCCGGTCGGCCTCGGACAGGTCGGACAGCGCCTCCCACGCCCGGACCACGGACAGCTGCTCGTGCCGCCACCTTGAGGGCAGGCCCGAGCTGCCCCGCAGCCGCGCCGCCTCGCGAGAGCCCATCGCTCTGCTCTTGGCCAGCGGCGGGTCGGCCTCTCCCGCGCCCAGCACGATCTGGAACCGCGGATCGCCCTTGCCATCGTCGTGGTGCAGGCCGGCGCGGTGCAGCAGGGCAGCCACCTCGGCGTCGAGGGACAGCGTCTCGGCGATCCGTCCGGCGCGGTCGGCGACCGCCCCGGCGTGGGTGGCCAACGGCACGGGGGTCTCGTTCGGTGTCCACAGCTGCCGGATGTCCTCGTCGCGGGCCAGCCGGCGGTTGTCCCGCACCACCAGCCACAGCGGGTCGTCGTCCGCGTCGGTGCGGAGGATCAGTTCGCTGTGCTTGGCTGCCATCCGCAGCAGCGCCACCACCGGTGCGAGATGGTCCTTGAGCTTGGGTTCAAGCTTGACCAGCGCCTCCAGACGGTCGGCGATGACCCGGCGGGCCGGCACCGGCGACAACGTCCGGTACGCGTCGACCGCCTCGCCGAACAGCGCCGTCGCCGCCTCCTGCACCTCCGGCGGTGCGTACGGGCTGTCCGGCTCGGGGTGGTCGAAGAGTGAACCCTGCCCGAGGCGGAGCACCACCCGACCGGGGCGCGGCCCGTCCGGTTCGGAAACGTCCTCCAGGACGTCCCGTGCCCTGTCACCGCCGTCCATGTCCAGTACGGGGACACCGGTGGCGCCCAGCGTGAGGAAGGCCGGCACCCGGTCGTCGACGACCAGGACGTCACCGGGCCGCAGCCGGTCGCCTGCGTCGAACCAACTCACCTCACCGCCGCGGACCAGCACCGGCCGGGGCAGTTCGGCGCCGTGGTCGGCCCCGGAGACCAGCCGTTCAAGCATCCGCCTGGCGGTGCCCATCGTCGCGGGGAATGTCTCGTAATCCCGCGGCGGCAGCGCCCGCACCGCGGCCACCGCGTCCTCCGGCAGCCGGTGCCGGACCACGACGCCCACGTCGAGGTCGGGTTCGAGGTCGTCGGACAGCCACAGGTCCAGCTCGGGTTCGGCGGCGAGCTGGTCACTGGTCCGTGCCAGGTGCCAGGCGTCGGCCAGTTCCAACCGCTGCCACAGCGGGCGGGACGGCGACCGAGCGGGCGGACGGTCGTCACGCAGCGCCCACGGGGCGAGGCCCCGCTCGTCGGTCGCCCGGCGCCGCACCCAGGCGAGGGCCTCGTTGAGGTCCGCCACCTGGTAGGGGAGTGCGGCGCCCGCCTCCTTGTCGGTGAGTTCCGCCGCCGGGACGGCGACCACCACCCGCGTGTCGGTGCGCCGGCCGCGCCGGTTGACCCGCCCGGCGCGCTGGGCGAGGGCGGTGGCCGGCGCCAGTTCGGTGACCGCCGCCGACCAGTCCAGGTCGGAGCCGACCTCCAGGGTCTGGGTGGTGACGACGAAGTCGACGTCCCGGTCGCCGTCGATGCTCAGCAGCCCCGGGTACGCCGTGCGGATCCGGTCCACGTCGTGCTGGCGCATCCGCCCGCACAACAGGACCACCTGGTGGCCACGGTCTTCGAGCACCTGCGCCAGGTGGATCGCCGTGGGCACGGTGTTGACGAAGCAACCCACCGTCGGCCCGTACCGTTCACGCAGCTCCACCGCCTTGTCGGCGATGAGGTCGAGACCTTGGGTGCGGTCCGGGCCGCGGCGCGGCAGAGGCCAGGCGGGCAGCTCCAACAGCTCCACCGGTTTCGGTGTGGTCAACCGCGCCGCCAGCACCGGCTCGTGTGCAAGGTCGCCCGGTTCGACCCCGACCGCGGCGCCGGTCACGTCGCCCGGCGTCGCGGTGGTCTCCACCACGTGCAGTCCCGGCACCGGCAGCGCCCGCTCGGCGACCTCGCGCAGCACCGCCACCCGGCGGGCCGTGGTCAGCAACTGCCGTGCCAGGTGCGCCTCGTCGACCACCACCACGGCATCGGTCGCCAGCAGGCCCGTCTCCCGAGGCCTGGCCCGGTTCGCCGAGCCGTAGCCGCGGAACAGCAGCCGGCTGCCCCACATGTCCGGCGTCGCGCAGATCACCATGCACCGGGTGGGGTCGTCCCGCCAACCCAACGGTGCCGGCACGCCGCCCCGCAACCGGACCACCCGCACCGGGGCGGCCGGCTCCGAGTCCCGCCCGGTGGCCAGGGTACGCAGCGCCGCGGCCATCCGGGCCAGCACCGGCTGGGTGGGGCTGTGCAGCAGCTTCGCCACCTCGCGTGCGTGTTCGTACTGGTCGTCCACGAGCGCGCGGCGGTCGACCACCAGCGCCAGCCGCCTCGGTACGCGCACCGGCGCACCGGAGGCCATGAGCGCCACCGCGAACACGTGCACTTCGATGACGGCGGTCTTGCCCGCCCCGGTGGGGGCCACGATGTGCTCCGGCCACCGGCCGGTCTCCACCACTGTGGTCAACAGGCGGCGCTGCCAACGGAACGGCTCGTACCCGTCGTGGATCGCCTTGAAGAAGTCGACGAAGTCGTCCAGCTGAAGGTCGGCGCCGCTCATGCCGCCACCCCGCTCCGGTCCGCAAGGTCGACCGGCACCAGCAGCCCACCGCCGAGATGCCGACTCTGTCCGATGGCGACGATCGACCGGTCGTCGGTCAGACCGCCCAGTTCGAGTTCCGCCCGGTAGGGGCGGATGATGAGGTTCTCCGGGGTGCGGTGGACGAACCGGCTCAGGTCCCCGTCGCGGACCATCGACACCGCGTGCGTACGCTGGCCGGCCTCGACCGCCGCGGCAGCCAGCGCGCGGTACCAGGCCGTGCCCCGGCCGGGCCCGGCGAGCCGGTCGCGGAAGACCATGCCGACCGACACCGCGACCGTGTCGGCGAGCGACCAGCCGCGCCCCTGCCCCCGGATCTCGGGTACCGCCGCGGGCACGGTGCGCCACCGCCGTGTCCGGTCGCCCGCGGGGTCCGGCCAGAACCGGTCACCCCGCCGGTTGTCCTGGTCGTGCAGGTGCAGCGTCAGGCCGCCCGGCCCCCGCACGTGCGACAACTGGCGCCACGCGTCGGCCACCACCAGCAGATCACCGGGGTCGATGCCGGCGGGGATCATCAACACCGCCATGGCGTGTTCGTCGTCACCGCCCAGGTGGGGTGTGAGCCGCGCGTCGACAAACTGGATCGCACACCGGTTCGTCGGCCGCGGTACGCCCGACGCGTACGCCCCGGTCAGGACCGCCGGCGCGCCGTCCCCGACCAGTGCGATGAGCGCCTTGTGGATCGCCACCGCCCAGCGGACCCGCCACGCCTCCGGTACCTGCGCCGGGCGCCGGGACGGGCCGCCCCACGACAGCGAGGCGACCAGGGCGTGGATCCAGGGGGAGCGGGGTGCCTTCGGTGCGCGGGCGACGTAGCGGGCCTCGGCGAGCCCGGTGGTCACCAACGGCGGCAGGTGGTGGTGCTCCCCGCCCTTGGCGACCCGCTCGCTACCCCGCACCGGTGTGCTGGCGTACGTGTGGTAGCTCTCCAGCAAAGCCGTGGTGCGGCCTGGTTGGGGGATCGCCGCGTCCAGGTCGTTTTCGGCGACCCGCCACCAGTCGGCGTCGAGGTCCAGGTCGTGGGTGGGCTCGACGTCCGTGACGCGCAGCCGCACCGGTGTCTCGGCGGTACCCAGGTGGGACACGTCCCGGCACAGGTCGGCCAGCGCGGCGCGCACCGTCAGCGGTGGAGGCTCCCGCCAGGTCCAGGCCACCGGTCCGGCGAGGGCGACCGACGCCATCGTGGTCGCCGCCTTGGCGAACCGCCGGGACTCCCGTCCGCTCTCCTTGGACTTCTTCAACGGCTCCAGCAACTTGATGCGGTAGGCGATCCCCGGTATCCGGTTGACGTGCACGTGAGGCACGCGCATACCGTCGGGTGGATGCTCCTCCAGCCAGCGCAGCGCGGCCAGATCCTCAGCGCGCGGTGCGAGCTGGTCACCATCGACCACCGCACGCGGGCCGCTCGCCGCGGCGGCCACCAACGCCGATAGCAGCCGTGCCGGTGATGGAAGCCGGTCGACCTCGCGGTCGCCGATGCGTCCACGGTAGGTGCCCAGCGGCATCTCCGCCATGATCGCGAAGCTCACTTGTCCTCACCGTCCGAGTCGTCGTCGACGGCGCCCTCGAGGATGGCGGGATTGCCCTCCACCTGGAGGACGACCCCCGACCACGTGATGCCGGCGGTCCGCTCGGCGTGCGCCAAAGCCTCGGTGAGCAGGGCATCGGCCTGCGCGATGCTCAGACCGGACAGCGTCGCCGTTGCGCCGTCCCGCTGGTCGGCGGTGACCACCGTGGCACCGGCCTCCACCAGATCACAGTTGGCGCGCAGGTACAGCTCGGCGTTCGCCCGGGCGAGGCCGTTGAGCGCCAACGCCGCCAGCAGCGCCCGGCATGCGGCATCGCCCTCCGGGTCGGCGCCGAAGCGGATCTGGCGCAGCGCGGCGAACGACAGCACGTGGGTGCGGATGATCCGGTCACAGGCGACACCGGCGAGCTGGCTCAGCGACGGCGGGATGCCGCCGAGGCCGAGACTCGACGCGGTCTTGAGTTCACCGGCCTTGCCGCCCTTGGCGTCCTTGACGATCTTCTTGTAGGTCTTGGCGCTCATCTCCGCCTGCTGGGCGTTGGCGAGCTGCTCCAGGGTCGGACCGGGCACCCGGATCTGCATGCCGACAGGGTCGACCCGCGCCCCACCCTTCTTGGCCGTGCTCTCGTCGGCGCAGAAGCCGATGATCTCGCCGACCAGGCAGCTGCGCCACCGGCCCTGGCGCGCCGCGCGGCTGGCGTCCCAGCCGCCGTAGACGAGGGTGATCGGGCTGGTCTCCAGCAGCGCCCGCGCGTTGGCCGGGGTGGCGTCCCGCACCGCCCGGTACGCCGGCAGGTCGGTGACGTTGACACCGTCGACCGAGCCGGCGCGGATGTGGCCGTCGAAGACCCGGTGGGGCAGCTGCAGATCGGTGTAGGTCTGCGCCCAACTGTCGACCCGGTAGGTGACCATCACCCGGGGCAGCCGACTCAGAATCTCGTGGCCGTCGTCGATGGCCTGCTGGAGGGCGGTCTCGGCCCGGTTGAGCTGGCTCTGTTTCGAGTCGATGATCACGGCGTGCCGCAGCTCACCGCCGAGGTAGCGGCGTTCGAACGCGTACACGGACCCCGTGCCGCGTTGCGGTGCGAACTTGGCCGGGGCGACCGAGACGTGCGGGCCGCCCGCCGGGGCCAGTTCGGTCACCGAGGTCAGCACGCTCGGGCCGCCCGGCTGGGCAGCGTCCAACAGGAACTTCAGGTCGATAGAGGACATCGGATCAGCTCCTTGCGCCTCGGTGTCGGTCCGGCGGCCGGTCGGCGGCCGTCGGAAGAACGGAGTTCTTTGTGGACTTAGGGCGCTACGATGTGCGGCCACCCGCAGGTGACGGGTGCCGCCGCCACATCATCAGATGGGTTCCAGGGTTATACCAGCGCCTGCCAGTGTAGTGTGGACACTACCATGCAATTCCCTAATAGCAAGGTGTGTCAGGGAGACGACAGTCGTGAACGGGCAGCAGCGGGCGGTCTCTCTTAGACGATAGCGACCTTCGGCGCCGCCACTCAGCGCTGGCCGGGACGGGAGCGTACGCTCAACAGGCCGGCTCCGCGGCCAGGGGTCCCACGGTCGCGTGCGGACCGCCTGCCGCCGCGGGAGCGTGACAGGAGGTGATCCCGCCATGGGCAGCGACGCCATGGGCAGCGACCAGAGCCACGACCTCGGCGGGCAGCCAGCGGTGACCGCGTCGGCCCTGGCCGCCGGGTTCCTGGGCAGCTCGCGGCTTGACGGCGGCTGGTTCGAGCTCGGGGGGTCCTCGATCGACGCAGCGCGGTTGGTGAGCGCGCTCGACCAGCGGTTGGGTCTGCGGGTCAGTCTGCGGGAGCTGCTCGAGACGCCGTCGGTGGCGGAGCTGCTGGCGGACCGTCGCGGGACGGACGTCGGCGGACGTGGGGGCGGGTCGGGTTCCGACCGGGTCGACCGGTTCTGGGGGGAGCTGTCGCGGCTCCCGGCGCATCGGCGACTGGCGGTGGCACAGTTCCTCCTCGGCGTCGCGGCGACCGGTGGCGGCCGCGGCCCTCACGGTGCCGGCTTGTCGACCCTCTGATCGGAGCTCGCTGTCGAACCGTCTGTCCAGTTTCACTTGACAGACGACTCACGATATAGAAAGCTAGATAGCTACGGCCAATTGGGTCTTGGCTCCTCGGCGCGTTGCCACTACGGTGTAGGCCAGTCCACTCACGACGTGCTGGCCGGAAGCACCCTGAGTCCCTGTGGCAGCGCTCAGCCATGAGGAGGTAGCCGTGACCAACCCCT
The DNA here is from genome assembly GCA_964608245.1 of uncultured Micromonosporaceae bacterium. Taxonomy (GTDB): domain Bacteria; phylum Actinomycetota; class Actinomycetes; order Mycobacteriales; family Micromonosporaceae; genus Natronosporangium. Next base: position 5,717 of record CAZSNW010000043.1, on the reverse strand, counting down.
TCGACGACCCGGACGGCACCTTCCTGGTGTTGATCAACGACGAGGAGCAGTACTCCCTGTGGCCCGCCTTCGCCGATGTGCCGGCTGGGTGGAAGGTGGTGCTCGAGGAGACCGACCGTCAGACCTGTCTGGACTACATCGAACGCCACTGGACCGACCTGCGGCCCCGGAGCCTGCGGGAGGCCATGGAGAAGGTCGGGCAGGACGGAACGGACGGCAGCTCGGCCTAGGCGGTCACCGTGGAGACCACACCCGGTACCGTTCCGTCGGTCGACCACTCACCGCCGACACCCCCGGGGGTGACTGACCGGCAGCTCGCCTGGGTGGCACGCCATCCACGTCCGGCCACCGACCCGGTGCTGACCGTCTACACGGTGCCGCCGGTCGGCGCGGGCGCCGGCGTCCACAGAGCGATCGCGGACGCGGTGGCGGCCGACATCGAGGTCGTCACCCTGCGCCTGCCCGGCCGCGAGGTACGCCGAGGCGAGCCGCCACTGGACTCCCTGACCGCCCTGGTCGACGACCTGGCCGACCGGGTCCGCCGGCACGCGGCCGGGCACGGGACGCCCTACGTCGTGCTCGGGGACTGCGCCCTGTCCCTGCTGGCGTTCGAACTCGCCCGACGGTTGGAACGGGGCGACGGGCCGGCCCCGGTCGCGCTGCTGACGCTGATGGGCCGCTCCCCGGGCCACGGCTATCCCGACGACGAGCGGCGGCTCGCTTCCGCCGAGGAGTTGCGGGCGGAGATGGCCCGGTCCGGCGCGGTACCACCGGAGATCACGCGCGACCCGGCGGTGTTCGCGATGTTCGAGCCGGTGGTGCGGGCGGACCTGACCGCCTGCACGACCTACCGGTGGGACCCGCACAGGGTCTGGAGAACCCCCCGGAATGGATGGAGGTCGATGTTTCGGACTGGGCGGCGGTACGGCAGGCCGTCGACCGGGTCCACAGCGAACACGGCAGCCTCGACGTGGTCGTGGCCAACGCCGGCATCAGCATCCGGCACGGGGTGCTCGACATCACCGAAGCGGAGGCCCGCCGGATCTGTGAGGTCAACCTGCTGGGCGTACTCAGCCTGTGGCAGGCCGCGGCCCGGCACATGGTGGCCGCCCGCCGTGGCGTGCTGCTCGCGACGGCGTCGGTCAACGGCCACCGTGGGTACTCGTACTACGCCGACTACAACGCCACCAAGGCCGGGGTGGTCGCGTTGTGCCGTACCTTCGCGCTCGAGTTGAGCCCGTACGTGCGGGTCGCGTGTGTCACGCCCGGCGCGGTGCTGACTCCGATGCAGCGTGCCGAGTACACCGACGAGATGCTGGCCGCGGTCAATGACCGGATCCCGGCCGGCCGGCACGCCGACCCGGCGGAGATCGCGGAGGCGTTCTTCTACCTCGCCTCCGACGAGGCGCGGTTCATCACCGGCCAGGAGATCGTCATCGACGGTGGTGAGACAGCGGGGCCGACCACCGCGATCTTCGGCAAGGAGGGGATCTTCAGCAGCACCGCCAGCTGAGGGCCAAACACCCCGGGCCCAGCCCACCCCGACCGCCCACAGGGCGGTCACACCCCCCGGAGAGGAGTCCATGAAACTCGGTCTGTTACGCGACCACGACTTCCGTTTCCTGTTCGCGGCCACCACCGTCAGCCAGGTCGGCCAGCAGGTGACGAACCTGGCGCTGCCGCTGGTGGCGGTGCTGGCGCTGGAGGCGTCCGAATTCGAGGTCGGCCTGCTGTTCACGTTCACGACCGTGGCGTTCCTGCTGCTCGGGTTGCCGGCCGGAGCGTGGGTCGACCGGATGCGACGGCGGAACACCATGATCGTGGCCGACGTCGCGCGTGCCGTCCTGCTGTTCTCGGTCCCGCTGGCCTGGTGGCTGGACGCGCTGACGATGTGGCAGCTGTACGCGGTGGCGTTGCTCACCGGCGCCTTCACTGTCTTCTTCGACGTGGCCTACCAGAGCTACCTGCCGCACCTGGTCGGTCGCGAGAACCTGATGGAGGGCAACGCCAAACTGGAAGGTGTACGGTCGGTGTCGCAGGTGGCCGGTCCCAGCCTCGCCGGCCAGATCATCGCGATCCTCACCGCCCCGGTGGCGTTCGTCCTGGAGGCGGTCGGGTTGGCGCTGTCGGCGCTCTTCGTGGGCGGCATCCGAAAGCGGGAGGAGAAGCCGGAGCGAAAGCCGGGCACGAACCTCTGGCGGGAGATCGCGGAGGGCGTGCGGTTCGTGGTGGGCCACCGGCTGCTGCGTCCGATCGCCGCCAGCACCGCGCTCGCCAACCTGGCTCTCTCCGCCTTCATCGCGATGGAGATCGTCTTCCTGGCACGGGTGCTCGAGCTGTCCGAGCGCACCATCGGACTGGTACTCACGGTCGGCGCCGCCGGCGGCGTGGCCGGCTTCATGGTCGTGCAACGGGTCGTCAAGCGGCTCGGCTACGGGCCGGCCATCTGGCTGTCGATCGCGCTGACCTCCCCGTTCGCGCTGCTCCTGGCGCTGGCCGAACCGGGCATCCGGCTGTGGATCGGGGCCGCCGGCCTGTTCGTGATGTCGGTCGGGGTGGTCGTCTACAACGTGGCCCAGGTCAGCTTCCGGCAGACGGTGACCCCCGACCACCTGCTGGGGCGGATGAACGCCACGATGCGGTTCCTGGTGTGGGGCACCGCCCCCATCGGTGCGGTGATCGGCGGTGTGCTCGGCGACGCCTTCGGCTCGAGGACGGCGCTCGTGCTGAGCGCCGTGGCCGCGTCGCTCGCGTTCCTGCCGATCCTGCTCTCGCCGCTGCGCTCGATGCGGGAGGCGCCCGCCC
>CAZSNW010000043.1:0-2812 GCA_964608245.1 uncultured Micromonosporaceae bacterium | reverse complement strand
GCGTTCCTGCCGATCCTGCTCTCGCCGCTGCGCTCGATGCGGGAGGCGCCCGCCCCGCCGGGGGGCGACTCCGGCTCGGACGACTCCCTGGACGACAACCCGGTGACCGCCGTGGTGCCCGAACAGGCGGCGGCACACGACGACAAGACGCCGGCCGGCGGCTCGGCGTGAGTCTCGGTCGGCCCGGCCGGTCGAACGACCGGCCGGGCCGACCCGCGTCGCCGGGGACCCCCGAGCCGGCGGGCGCCCCGCGGGGGCCGGGCCATCGAGGACTATCCGCCGCGGTGGACCCGCAGCATCTCCGCCACCGACCACGCCTGGAACGGGCAGCCGGTGGCGGCGTGCGGCGGGTCGCCGTCGGCGGTCTCGCTCACCGACCCCAGCCCGTACTCGCCCAGGTGCGCCACCAGACCGGCGAGCAGCCCGTCGACCGGCAGCCCCGCGGCCCGGCAGGCGTCCGCGTACGGGCCGGCGAGCCACGGCCACACCGTCCCCTGGTGGTACGCCCGGTCGCGGGCCGCCTGGTCGCCGCGGTGCCGCCCCCGGTAGGCCGGATCCCCCGGCGCGAGGCTGCGCAGCCCCAGCGGGGTGAGCAGGGCAGCGGCCACCGCCCGCACCGCCGCGGGATCCGGGCGCATCGGCGCGTACGGCAGGGCGTACGCCAGCAGCTGGTTGGGGCGGAAGGACACGTCCCAGGTCGTGTCGTCGACCACATCGGACAGCCAGCCGCCGGGATGGGGGAAGGTGCGGCGGAAGGACTCCACCGCCTGTGCGCGCATCCGCTCGTACGGCCGCGGGTCGGTGCCGGTGCGCCGGTGAAGCTCCGCCACCGCACCGAGGGCGTTGGCCCACAGCGCGCAGATCTCCACCGCCTTGCCGGCCCGCTGGGTCACCGGTACGCCGTCCACCCGGGCGTCCATCCAGGTGAGCGCGAGCCCCGGCGCGCCCTGGGTGAGCAGTCCGTCGGCCGGGTCGACCCGGATGCCGTGCCGCACCCCGGCCACGTGCGCGTCGACGACCGCGCGCAGGGTCGGCAGCAGCTCGGCGGCGAGGTCGGTGTCCCCGGTGGCGGCCACGTGCCGGTCGACCGCGTGCACGAACCACAGGGTGCCGTCGGCGCTGTTGTACTCCACCTGACCGGTGTCGGCGGTGTTGGCGAGCATGCCGTCGGACAGCGTGGCGGCGTAGCCGCGCAGCAGCTCCCGCCCCTCGTCGACCCGTCCGGTGGCGAGGAACAGGCCCGGGTAGGAGATCATCGTGTCCCGCGACCACGGGCCGAACCACGGGTAGCCGGCGACCACGTCCACCCCGGCGGCGCTGCGGACCACGAACGCGTCGGCCGCGGTCACCAGCGCCGCCGCGGTCGCGTCCGGCGCGGCGGAGGCGAGCAGCCGGTGGCGCCGCCTGGCCGCCTCCACGACCGCGACCGCCGACGGCGGGTCGGTGGCGAGCTCGTCCGAATCGCCGGCCCACGCCACCACCTCCACCGCCTGCCCGGTGTCGAGCTCGGCGGTGAAGGCGCCGGCGTGCCACAGGTCCTCGGTGGGGTTGAGGCCGCGGACGGCCTCCTCCCGGTGGTACGCGCCGTACCACCACTCGCCGGCCGGCCGCCAGCCCGGGCCGGCCAGCCGGTAGGCGTCCTCGACCACCACCCCGTCGACGGTCGGGACGGTCCGCGGCGGCGGGCCGGCGGCGGTGCGCTCCTGGTGGGCGTCCCGCCAGGTGCACAGGGCGTCGAGCACGAGCCGTGCCGGGCCGCCGGCGCGCAGCCGGTGCACGACCGCCACCAGCGGCCGCCCGTACGCCATGGCGACCTCGCGCTCCAGCACCGCGTCCCCGATCCGCCAGCGCCACCGGGGCACCCCGTCGACCACGTCGAAGCGTTCCAGCAGCGTGTGGCCGGCCGGGTGGACCGCGCCGGAGACCCACTCGTGGGTGGCCAGCCGCACGGTGGCGCCGGACGGCAGGGCGAGCACCGGGTCGAGCGAGACCAGCGCCATCCGCCGGCTGGCGGCGGTCGGCCCGGCCACCACGAGCAGGCCGTGGTAGCGGCGGGTGCGCACCCCGCTGACCGTGCCCATGGCGTACCCGCCGCGCCCGTCGACCAGCAGCCACTCCCGGGCGGCCCCGGCGGCCAGGTCGCCGCACACCTGGGGGCCGAAGCCGAGCGGCGGCGGGGACCCGACGTCGGACGGGCCGGCGTCGGGCCCGACCGGGCCGGGCGCAACCGGGATCATCTGCTCATCATGCCCCTCGGGGTATCAGAAATCCCCTCGGATCATCCGCAATACGAGCATCCGGGGTACGCCGTGCAAAGGCCGCCGAGCGGGCAGGGGAGAATGCCTGCCGTGGCCCACCAGGTGACCGGAGACGACGGCGTCCCCATCGGCGCCGCTGCCGAGCGTGAGCGGCTGCGCCGCGCCGACGACGGCCGCGAGCCGTGGCGGGCATGGGGGCATGCCCGACGTGGCCCAGGTGACCGGAGACGTCGACGCCCCCGCGGACGCGGGCGCGGAGCGACAGCGGCTGCGCCGCGCCGACGAGGGCGTCGAGCCGTGGCGCGCCTGGGGGCCGTACCTGGCCGAGCGGGCCTGGGGCACGGTGCGGGAGGACTACAGCGAGCACGGCACCGCGTGGGACCACTTCCCGTTCGCGCAGGCGCGCTCCCGGGCGTACCGGTGGAACGAGGACGGCCTGGCCGGGGTGTGCGACGAGCGGCAGACGTTCTGCTTCGCGCTCGCCCTGTGGAACGGCCGCGACCCGATCCTCAAGGAGCGGATCTTCGGCCTGGCCGGCCCGGAGGGCAACCACG
>CAZSNW010000042.1:14942-15568 GCA_964608245.1 uncultured Micromonosporaceae bacterium | reverse complement strand
GATCACCAGCCGCTGGATCTGGTTGGTGCCCTCGACGATCTGCAGCACCTTCGCCTCCCGCATCCACCGCTCCACCGGGTGGTCGGTCACGTAGCCGTACCCGCCGAGGACCTGCACCGCGTCGGTGGTGACCCGCATCGCGGTGTCGGTGGCGAACAGCTTGGCCTTGGCCGCCTCGGCCGAGTACGGCTTGCCGGCGTCCTTCAACCGCGCGGCGTACAGCACCAGTTCACGGGCGGCGGCGATCTGGGTGGCGGCGTCGGCGAGCAGGAAACCCAGCCCCTGGAACTCGATGATCGGCTGTCCGAACTGGGTGCGCTGCCGGGCGTAGTCCACCGCGTAGTCCAGCGCGGCCTGGGCGAGCCCCACCGCGCAGGCCGCGATGCCGAGCCGGCCGGCGTCCAGCGCCTGCATGGCGATGCGGAACCCCTCGCCCTCGGCGCCGATCAGCCGGTCGGCGCTGATCCGGGCGGAGTCGAAGACCACCTGGGCCACCGGGGAGGAGCGCATCCCCATGGTGCGCTCCCGCGCCTGCGGCACGATGCCCGGTGTGTCGGCGGGAGCGAGCAGGCAGGAGATGCCCTTGGGTCCGGGTCCACCGGTGCGGCAGAAGACGTTGTAGAAGT
>CAZSNW010000042.1:13905-14932 GCA_964608245.1 uncultured Micromonosporaceae bacterium | reverse complement strand
AACCGGGGAATATGTCGTCAACAAGAAGTCGGCGACGCCGGCGTGGGTGATCCACGCCTTGGTGCCGTCCACCGTGTAGTGGTCGCCGTCGCGGACCGCCTTCGTGGTCAGGTTGGCCGCGTCCGACCCACCGGCCGGTTCGGACAGGCAGTACGCGCCGAGCAGCTCACCGGAGAGCATGTCGGGCAGCCAGGCGCGCTTCTGCTCCTCGCTGCCGTAGTGGTACAGCGGCCAGCAGGCCAGCGTGTGGACACTGACCGCCTCGGCCACCGTCACCCAGTGGTAGGCGAGGATCTCCAGCACGTGCAGGTACACCTCGTAGGGCTGGCCCCCGCCGCCGTACTCCTCCGGGTACGGCAGGCCGAGCAGTCCGGCCCGCCCCAGGGTGCGCAGGATCTCGCGGGGGAACTCCCCCCGCGCCTCGTACTCGTCCACCCGGGGGGCGAGCTCCTTGGCGGCCAGTTCGCGGGTCAGCTCCAGCAGGTCGTGCGCGTCGTCGCTCGGCAGCAGCCGGATCGGGCCACGGTCGGACATGCCCGCTAGCTTAACGGTCGTTTGGTGTCTTCGGTATGGCAGGGTGAGGTGGTGACCCGAGCGCTGCTGGCGGTCGACGCCCCGAGCCTGTACTTCCGCGCCTTCTTCGGGGTGCCGGCGGCGGCCGCCACCGCCCCGGACGGCACGCCGGTCAACGCGGTGCGCGGCTTCCTGGACATGCTCACCACCCTGATCCGCGCCCGCCGGCCCGACCGGCTGGTGTGCGCCCTGGACGCCGACTGGCGGCCCGCGTGGCGGGTGGAGCTGGTACCCAGCTACAAGACCCACCGCCTGGCCGGCGACGACACCGGCGCCGAACAGGTCCCCGATCCCCTGCTGCCGCAGATCCCGGTGATCCTCGACCTACTGGCCGCCCTTGCCGTACCCGCGGTCGGGGTGCCCGGCTACGAGGCCGACGACGTGCTCGGGACGCTGGCGGCCACCCAGCCGGCGCCGGTGGAGGTGGTCTCCGGCGACCGCGACCTGTTCCAGC
>CAZSNW010000042.1:11963-13895 GCA_964608245.1 uncultured Micromonosporaceae bacterium | reverse complement strand
GGTCATCGCCGAGGTGCTCGACGCGGTCGGCGTCGCCCGGGTCGGGGTGCCCGGCTACGAGGCCGACGACGTCATCGGCGCGCTCACGGCGCGCGAGGCGGCGCGTCCCGCGGCGGAGCGCTCCCCGGTCGAGATCGTCACGGGCGACCGCGACCTGTTCCAGCTCGTCGACGACGCCGCCGGGGTGCGCGTGCTGTACGTCGGCCGGGGTGTCGCGAAGCTGGAGGTGGTCGACGAGGCCGCGGTGGCCGCCCGGTACGGGATCCCCGCCCGCGCGTACGCCGACCTCGCCGTGCTGCGCGGGGATCCCAGCGACGGGCTGCCCGGGGTGGCCGGGATCGGTGAGAAGACCGCGGCCCGGCTGCTGTCCCGCCACGGCAGCCTGGAGGCGGTGCTGGCGGCGGTGGAGGACCCGCAGGCCGGCTTCTCCCCCGGTGTGCGCACGGCGCTGCGCGCCGCCGCCGACTACCTGGCCGTGGCGCCGCGGGTGGTCCGGGTGGTCCGGGATCTGCCGCTGCCGCCGATGTCCACCGCGCTGCCGACCTCCCCGGCCGACCCCGACCGGTGGGCTGAGCTGGCTGCCCGCTGGGGGCTGACCGGCGCCTGCCGCCGCCTGGAGCAGGCGCTGGCCGAGACCGCCGCCGCCTGACCGGCAGCCGGTCCTTGTCGACGTCGTCGGCGGTCAGCCGACCGGCGGCAGCGCCAGCACGCCCCGGTTGATCAGCCCGATCGCCTCCCGGGCGGTGCGGCGCACCGCGTCGGGGGCGCCGGGGGCGTCGGCGATCTGGTCGAGCAGGTCCACCACCTGACGTGCCCAGCGGACGAAGTCCCCGGCGGGCAGGTCCTCGTCCCCGGTCCCGCCGGCGGCCAGCACCCGGGCCAGCGGCTCCCCGCGCGCCCACCGGTACACCGGCCAGACGAACCCGAAGTCCGGCTCCCGGGTCAGCTCCAGGCCGTAGGCGGTCTCCTGGTCACGCAGCTCCTCCCACAGCCGGCGGGTGGCCCGCACCGCTTCGGTGACCGGCCCGGTGGGGGTCGGACCGACCGGGTCGGTGTCGCGCCGCGACTCGTAGACCACCACCGACACCACCGCCGCCAGCTGCGCGGCGTCCAGCCCCTCCCACACGCCGTGCCGCAGGCACTCGGCGACCAGCAGGTCCGCCTCGGTCCACAGACGGGACAGCATCTGCCCCTCCGGGGTGACCCGGCCGTCGGCGGTGAGGTAGCCGCGTTCGGTGAGCAGTGCGCACACCTGGTCGAAGGTGCGGACCAGGGAGCTGCTGCGTTCGGTGGCGCGTTGCCGCAGCGCGGCGGTCTCCCGCTCCAACCGCCAGGCCCGCTCCGCCCACCGGGCGTGCTCCTCCCGGTCGGGGCAGGCGTGGCATGGATGGATTCCCATCCTGGTGCGCAGGGCCCTCAGCTGTGGGTCGGAGCCGGCCTGCCGCTTGCGGCGCCGCCTGGCCGGCGGCACCCGGGTGGCGCGCAGCGCCGCGGCGAGGTCCCGCCGCGCCTGCGGCGAGCGGGGGTTGAAGTGCCGGGGCACGTGCACGGTGGCCAGCGGCTCGACCGGTGCGGTGAGTTCCGCGGCGCTGATCCGCCCGGCCCACCGCCGCTCGGTGAGCACCAGCGGCCGCGGGTCGCCACGTGGCCCCGACCCGTCGGGGTCGAGCACCACCGCCAGGCCCGCCCGACGCCCCGAGGGCACCCGGATGACGTCGCCCACCCGCAGCTTCTCCAGCGACGCCAGGGTCCGCGCCCGGGTGGCGGCGGCGTCCTGCTGGGCCAGCTCCCGCTCCCGTTCGGTGATCTGCCGGCGTAGCGAGAAGTACTCGGCGAAGTCACCCAGGTGGCACCGGGCGCGTTCGAGGTGGGCGGCGGCCGCCTCGGTGTTGCGCTGCACCTGCCGGGCGATCGCCACCACCGACCGGTCGG
>CAZSNW010000042.1:0-11953 GCA_964608245.1 uncultured Micromonosporaceae bacterium | reverse complement strand
CAGCAGGGTGCGGCCGCGCTCCAGGCCCATCGTGCCGGCCAGGTTGACCGCCATGTTGTACGAGGGGCGGAAGCTGGACCGCAGCGGGTAGGTGCGGGTGGAGGCCAGGCCCGCCACGTGCCGCGGGTCGATCTCCGGGCTCCACACCACCACCGCGTGGCCCTCCACGTCGATGCCGCGCCGGCCGGCACGCCCGGTGAGCTGGGTGTACTCCCCCGGGGTCAGGTCGACGTGCGCCTCCCCGTTGAACTTGACCAGCCGTTCCAGCACCACCGACTTGGCGGGCATGTTGATCCCCAGCGCCAGCGTCTCGGTGGCGAAGACCACCTTGATCAGGCCGCGGACGAACAGCTCCTCCACGACCTCCTTGAAGGCCGGCAGCGCTCCGGCGTGGTGGGCGGCGATGCCCCGCTCCAGCCCGTTGAGCCAGGTGGGGAAACCCAGCGCACGCAGGTCCTCCTCGGGCACGTCGGCGAGCCGGGCGCGGGCCACCTCGCGGATGGTGCGCTGCTCGGACGGGCTGGTCAGCCGCAGCCCCGCGGCCAGGCACTGGCGGACCGCCGCGTCGCAGCCGGCGCGGCTGAAGATGAACACGATCGCCGGGAGCAGCCCGTCCCGGTCCAACCGCTCCACCACGTCCGGCCGGTACGCGGGCAGGGGCCGGCGGCGCGGCCCGTGCTCGACCATCCGGCGGGTCAGCTCCCGGGTCTGGCGCAGCAGCCGCGGGTTGACCTCGTGGGCGCGGGCGGCGTTCTGGTCGCGGAACAGGTCGTACATCCGCCGGCCGACCAGCATGTGCTGCCACAGCGGCACCGGCCGGTGCTCGCTGACGACCACCTCGGTCTCGCCGCGGACGGTGACCAGCCACTCGGCGAACTCCTCGGCGTTGGACACGGTGGCCGACAGGGACACCACCGCCACCGACAGGGGAAGGTGGATGATCACCTCTTCCCAGGCCGCGCCGCGGAACGGGTCGGACAGGTAGTGCACCTCGTCCATGACCACGTAGGCCAGTCCGGCCAGCGCCGGGGAGCCGGCGTAGAGCAGGTTGCGCAGCACCTCGGTGGTCATGACCACCACCGGGGCGTCGCCGTTGATCGCGTTGTCCCCGGTGAGCAGCCCGACCCGCTCCGGCCCGTAGCTGCGTACCAGGTCGTGGTACTTCTGGTTGGACAGCGCCTTGATCGGGGTCGTGTAGAAGCACTTGCGCGCCGGGCCGGGCGAGGTCAGCGCGAGGTGCACGGCGAACTCGCCCACCACCGTCTTGCCCGCCCCGGTGGGGGCGCACACCAGCACCCCGTGACCCCGTTCGATCGCCTCGCAGGCGGTGCGCTGGAAGTCGTCGAGCGGGAAGTCGAGGCTGGCGGCGAACTCCTCCAGGCGGGGATAGGTCGACCCCGGGGCCGCCGGTGGGGCGTCGGCCCGCTCGACGGGTCCTGTCATACCCCCAGGCTAGATGCTCGGCTCCGTCCGCACCCCGCCTGTGGGCGCACCACGGTGCGTACCGGCCCGCCTGAGGCCGCTGGTGCCGGTGGGAATAACCGGGACCGTCGGCGCGCTGTGACAGGTGGTTAGCACTCTCACCATGAGAGTGCTAACCGGTCGCATCACGGGTGTCGTGTCGAGAGGAGACGTACGGATGCTGTTGACGCGCTGGGACCCGTTCGCCACGCTGGCGCGGCTGGACGCGGAGTTCGACCGGCTGGTCCGGTACGCCTTCGGCACCGTCGACGACGGGTACGTGCCACCGGTGGAGGTGACCACCGACGGCGACGACCTCCTCATCACCATGGAGCTGCCCGGGGTGGACCCGGCCCGCATCGACGTGGAGGTCGCCGACGGCCACCTGACCGTCAGCGGCGAGCGCCAGGAGCGCAGCGAGCACACCCGGGGCCGGGTGCTGGTCAAGGAGATCCGCCACGGCGCGTTCCGGCGCAGCTTCCGGCTGCCCGAGGGGGTGACCGCCGACCAGATCGACGCCGAGGCGGGCAACGGCCTGCTGCACCTGCGGATCCGCAACGCCGCCACCGCGGTGGAGGCGCCCCGCAAGATCGCGGTACGCGCGCTGGGGTCGTCCCCGGCGGCCGAGGTCACCGGGTCGGCGGAGGACTGAGCACCCGTAGCGCACCGGGTACGCACTCGACGGTGACGGGGAGCGGGAGACACCGCTCCCCGTCGGCGTACCCGGTGATGTCGTCGGCCTCGATCCGCAAGGTGCGGGCCTGGAACGCGTCCACCAGCGGGTCCTCCACGTGGGTGCCGCGGGAGGCGCGGGGCCGCAGCCGCACGAGCGTCACCCGCCCCATCCGGTGGCCCACCACCACGTCCAGCAGCCCGTCGGTGGGGTCGGCCGCCGGGCAGATGCGGATCCCGCCGCCGTAGTGGGCGATGTTGCCGACCGCCACCAGCACCGCGTCCACCACGTGCTCGTCCCCGTCCAGCACCAGCCGGTACCGGCGGGACCGCAGTCGCAGCAGCTCCAGGACGGTCGCCACGTCGTAGCGCAGGTCGCTGGTCGGCCACCGCATCCGGTTGGCCCGCTCGTTGACCACCGCGTCGAACCCGGCGGCCAGCACCCCCGCGTACCACCGGCAGCCGCCGTGGTCGTCGGTCATGCGCGCCAGGTCCCACGAGACGGTGGTGCCCGTCCGCAGGGCGGCGGCCACCGCGTCGGCGGCCGCGAGCGGGTCGTCCGGCACGCCGATGGCGGCGGCCACGTCGTTGCCGGTGCCGGCCGGCACCACACCCAGGGGGACGTCGCGGCCGGCCACCGCCTGCAGCGCGGTGTGCACGGTGCCGTCACCGCCGACGGCCACCACCGCCGCCGCCCCGTCGGCCACCGCCGCGCGGCAGGCCGCCTCGGTCTGCGCGGCGCCGTCCGCCTCCACCACGTGCAGCGGATGCCCACTCTCGGCCAGCCGCGCCAGCACCTGCGGCACCGCGCGCCGCTGCCGGCGGCTGCCCGCGGCCGGGTTGGTCACCACCACCACCGGTCCGGCCGCCCGCCCGTTGTCCACGGTTGGGCACCGTACCCCATGATCGCCGGCCGGGCACCGGCCGACCGTACCGGTCGCGACAGCCCGGCCGGACGATCTCCGACCGCTCCGGCCGGACGGGTCAGGTGGTGTCGTCGAGCGCGGCCGGTGGCACCGGGCCCCCGTCCGACAGCTGCGCCCGGTCGGGGGCCGTCCGCGGACCGCCCGGCACCGCCTGCCGTGCCGGTGCCGGGGCGTCCTCCAGCGGGGAGGCGACGTCGTCGGGCACCGCCGGCTCCAGGGCCGCCCGGCGTGCCCGTCGCCGGTCCAGCAGGAACGCCACCCCGACCGCCGCGAAGTACAGCCCCGACAGGATCAGTCCCAGCGCCACCAGGGTGAACGGTTCGGGGGTGGGGGTGATGAGGGCGGCGAGCACGAACATGGCGAACACCGCGCCCCGCCACCAGCCGAGCAGCCGGCGGGCGCTGGCCACCCCGGTGACGTTGAGCATGATCACCACGAGCGGGAACTGGAAGGCCAACCCCGCGGTGAGCATCATCGTGACGACGAACGACACGTACCGGGTGACCTCCAGCTGGGAGGTCACGTCATCGCCGGCCAGGCCCAGCAGGAAGCCCAGCAGCCGCTCCAGCACGAAGAACGCCAGCATCGCGCCGGCGAGGAACAACGGGGCGGCGGTGCCCGCGAACGCGTACGCCCACCGGCGCTCCCGCCGGTGCAACCCCGGCGCGACGAACGCCCACAGCTGGTACAGCCACACCGGGGAGCTGAGCACCACGCCCAGTCCGAGGGCGATCTTCAGGTCCAGCAGGAACAGGTCCAGCGGCCCCAGCTGGGTGAAGGCGCACCCGGACTGGTCGAGGTCGGTGAGCGCCCGGCAGTAGGGCCGACTGAGGAACCGGCGGACGTCCTGCATCACCAGCAGGCCGACCAGGAACCCGGCGAGCACGCCGAGGCTGGCCTTGAACAGCCGTTCGCGCAGCTCCCGGAAGTGTTCGGCGAGCGTCATCGACCCGTCCGCCGCGCGCTGGAACCGGGTCGGCCCCCGCCGCCGGGGCCACCTCATGGCGCCTCCGCCGCCCAGCCGACCGCGTCAGCGGTCGGTCCGGCGCTGCGGCGGGTCGATTACCTCACCGGTGACCGCCTGGTTGTCGGACGGGAGCGGCTCCCGGGCGGTGGCCGCGTCCGCCTTCTCGTGCAGGTCGTTGGTGGGCCGCTCGTCGAGCAGCTCCCTGGTCTCGGCCTTGAGGATGCGCAGCGACCGACCCAGCGCCCGGGCGGCGTCCGGCAGCCGCTTGGCCCCGAACAGCAGGACCAGAACGATGATCAGGATGATGAGGGTGGTCGGCCTCGCCATGTTGCCCAACATGCGCCGCTCCCGGGTGTCCGCGGGTGTGTCGAGCCCCATCGTACGCGCACGTCAACCGGCATCGACAGCGCCGGGCCGACCGGTCCTGCGGTCACGTCCGCCGCAGCCGCCACCGCCGGAGGCCTGTTCCGCCCGGCGGACCGTCAGCGTCGCGCGAGCCGGCCCGACCCGGGTTCCGTACGCCGCGGCCGCAGCGACGCGACCGCCTCCTCCAGCTCGGCGAGGGTGCCGGCCAGGGTGGTCGCCCGCGCCGTGAGCCGCTGCCGGGCGGTGGTGGCCCGCTCCTGCGCCAGGTCCACCACCCGCCGCAACTCGGCCAGCCGCAGCCGCACCCCGGCCACCGCCGACCCGAGCACCACCAGCGGCAGCACCACGAGTGCGGCCACGATCAACCACACCACGGCGCGCACCCTACCGCACCGACACCGGTCGCCGTGCCAGCCGCCGACCGGTGTCGCCGCCGCCGGTCACGGCCGCCGGCACGGGTCACGCCGGCGGGGGTGCCAGCCCGGTCGGCGACTCGTAGGCCGCCAGGGCCGCGGCCGCGTGCGAGCGTACCCGGTCGGCGAGCTCCGCCGGGGCGACCACGGTGACGTCCGGGCCCAGCCCCAGCACCAGGCGCCTGGCCCAGTCCAGGTTGGCCACCCGCAGCGACACCAGCCACCGGTCCCCGCCCCGCTGCACCTGCTCGCACGGGTAGTACTCGGTGATCCACCGGGCGGTGCGCCCCACCCGCAGGGTCACCAGCGGCAGCTCCGGGGTGGCGTGGAAGACCCCGTCGTCCAGCGGCGGCGGCTGCACCTCCGCCGGCGGCGCGGCCGGCTCGTCCAGCACCGTCAGCGCCTCGATCCGGTCCACCCGGAACCGCCGGACCTGGCCGGCCAGCCGGCACCAGGCCTCCAGGTACCCGTGGCCGTCGACCACCACCACCCGCATCGGGTCCACCACCCGGGTGGTGGTCCGGTCGTTGGTGGCCGAGTAGTAGGTGAGTTCCAGCGCGCGACCGTCGGCCACCGCCTGACGGACCCGGTCCAGCCGGTCGGACGAGGTCGGCGGGATCCGCACCGCCACCGGCGGCGGCTCCCCCGCCGCCTTCTCGATCTTCGCCAGGGCGCGCTCCACCGGCGCCCGGTCGGCCAGCCCCGGGGTGGCCGCCAGCAGCCGCAGCGCCACGGTCAGCGACAGCGCCTCGGTGCGAGTCAGCCGCAGCGGCCGGTTGATCCCCGCGTCGTAGGTGATCGTCACCCGGTCGCCGTCGAACGCCATGTCGATGAGGTCGCCCGGGCCGTACCCGGGCAGTCCGCACACCCACAGCAGCTCCAGGTCGGCCCGCAGCTGGCGCGGGCTCACCCCCAGGTCGGCGGCGGCCTCCGCGATCCTGATCCCCGGGCGGGCCAGCAGGTAGGGCACCAGGTTGAGCAGCCGCGCCAGCCACCCGGTCGACCCGCCGGCAGCCCTCCCGCTCACGCCCCCGGCTCCACGTTCGCGATCTCCTTCAACCGGCTGATCACCGCGTCCCGCACCTCGGGCGGGTCGAGCACCCGCACGTCGGCGCCGAACGACACCAGCCAGGCGGCCAACCCGTCCGCGCAGTGGTACGGCAGGACCGCCACGTCACCGTCGGGCCCGGGTTCCACGCGCTCGGCCCACCGGCGTACCCCGTCGGCGCGGCCCGGCCGCACCAGCACCCGCGCCCGGCCGTGCCGCTCCACCGGTCCGTACCAGCGGGCCACGTGGCTGATCAGGTCCACGTCCTCCGGCGGGGTGTACGCGCCGGCCGGCCCCACCGCACGGACCGGGCCGACGATCCGCGACAGCCGGAAACAGCGGGTGGCCTGCCGATCCAGGTCGTGCCCGACCACGTACCAGCGGCCCCGCCAACAGACCACCCCCCACGGCTGCAGCCGGCGGGTCCGCGGCTCGTCCTGTTCCGGCGTGCGGTAGTCGAACCGCACCTCGCGCCGCTGCTGGGCGGCGGTCGCCAGCGGGCCGAACGCCGGCTCCACCGTCACCACCGGCTCCACCCCGACCGTGGCGGCCGGGTCCAGGTCCACGCCGGCGGCGCGCAGCTTGGTCAGCCCGGAGTCGGCCGCCGAGGCGAGCTCCGCCTGCCGCCACAGCCGCGCGGCCACCGCGACCGCCGCCGCCTCGTCCGGCTCCAACGGGATGTCCGGCAGAGCGTACTCGTCGCGGGCGATCCGGTATCCCGGCTCGGTGTCGAACACGCTCGCGGTGCCGGTCTCCAGCGGCACCCCGAGCGCCCGCAGCTCCGCCTTGTCCCGTTCGAACTTGCGCTGAAACGCCTCGTGCTGCTTGGGATCGTCCGGGTCGTGCTCGTAGCCGGGCACGGTGGCGGCGATCTCTGCGGCGGTCAGGTAGCGTCGCGTGGCCAGCAGGCAGATCACCAGGTTGACCAGCCGTTCGGTACGCGCACGGGACACTCCCGTGACGCTAGCACCATCCGTACGTGTGTGCGTAGCCATACCACGGGCATGTCGCGTCGCGTCCGCGACGCCGGCGGGTGGCGGGCGGTCCGGCGAGGTCGGTGGGCTACCGTACCGCCGTGACGGCGATCCGTTGGCGCGCAGGAACGGTGGTGCGGCTCGGCCGCCGCTGGCGTGGCGCGGTGGAGCTGCGCGTGACCCTGGAGCGCCGCGGCGCCGACGACCCGCCGGAGGTGCCGGCCCTCGCCTACCCGGCCCTGGTGGGCGAGCCGCAGGTGGGCGACCGGGTGCTGCTCAACACCACCGCGCTCGCCCTGCGTCTGGGCACCGGCGGGTACGCGCTGGTGGTCGCCCTGCCCGACCGGTTGCCGGCCGACCCGCCGGACGGGTTCGGCCACCTGGTCAAGGCCCGCTACACCCCGCTGCAGGCGGCCGTGTCCGGGGTGGACGACCAGTTCTCCTCGCACCATCCGCTGCTCGCCGACGCCGACGACCTGGCCGGCATGCCCGTGGTCACCGCCGACCTGCACTCGGCCCTGCCGGCGGTGCTCGTCGGGCTGCACGCCGACGCCCCCGGCGCCCGGGTGGCGTACGTGATGACCGACGGCGGCGCGCTGCCCGCGTTCTTCTCCCGCACCCTGGACGCGCTCGCCGACCGGCTGGTCGGCGTGGTCACGGTCGGGCAGGCGTTCGGTGGCGACCTGGAGTCCACCAGCCTGCACTCGGGGCTGCTGGCCGCCCGGCACGTGCTGCGCGCCGACGTCGCCGTGGTCACCCAGGGGCCGGGCAACCTCGGCACCGGCACCCGGTGGGGGTTCTCCGGGGTGGCGGTCGGCGAGGCGGTCAACGCCGCCGCGGTGCTCGGCGGCCGGCCGGTCGGCGCCCTGCGGATCTCCGGCGCGGACCCGCGGCCGCGCCACCGCGGCCTGTCCCACCACAGCCTGACCGCCTACGGCAAGGTGGCGCTGGCCGGCGCCGAGCTCGTGGTGCCCGCCGGGCTGCCGCCGGAGCTGGCCGGACCGGTCGGCGAAGGGCTTGCGGCCATGCCGCCGCGGCACACCGTGGTCACCGTGGAGGTCGAGGGGCTGGCGGCCGCGCTGCGCGACAGCCCCGCCCCGCTGTCCACCATGGGCCGGGGACTGGACGACGACCCGTGGTACTTCCTCGCCCAGGCCGCCGCCGGCCGGCACGCCGCGCGGCTGCTGGGCTGAGGCGCGCCCCGCCGGTCGCGGCGACGGCGGCGGCCGGCGGTCAGGCCAGGACGATCACCGCCACCCAGGCGCCGACGATCGCCACCAGCAGCACCACCAGCACCCAGGTCGGCACGGTGTACTCGCCCCGGCGGTTGCGCTCGATCTCCTCGCGGATCTTCTGGCGGCGCCGCTCCCACCAGGTCTGCGGCTGCGGTCCGGTGCGGTCTGCCATCACATGCTCGCGATCAGTCGTTCGACCCGCTCATCGTGGGCGCGGAACGGGTCCTTGCACAGCACGGTCCGCTGCGCCTGGTCGTTGAGTTTCAGGTGCACCCAGTCCACGGTGAAGTCACGCCGCTTGGCCTGTGCCTGCCGGATGAACTCGCCCCGCAGCCTGGCCCGGGTGGTCTGCGGCGGGGTCTCCTTGGCCTCGAAGATCGCCAGATCCGTGGTGACCCGGTCCACCTCGCCGCGCCGCTCCAGCAGGTTGTACAGCCCGCGGCCGCGGCGCACGTCGTGGTAGGCCAGGTCGATCTGGGCCACCCGCGGGTGGGCCAGCGGCAGGTCGTGGCGGCGCTGGTAGGACTCGATGAGCTTGAGCTTGGTCACCCAGTCGATCTCCCGGGCCACCGGGTCGAGGTTGCCGGACTCCACCGCCAGCAGCACCCGGCCCCACAGGTCGATCACCCGCTTGTCCACCTGGGAGCCGCCGTTGCGTTCGATGAACTCCACCGCGCGTTCGTAGTACTCCTGCTGGATGTCCAGGGCGCTGGCCTCCCGACCGGCGGCAAGGCGCACCTTGCGCCGGCCGGTGACGTCGTGCGACACCTCGCGGATGGCGCGGATCGGGTTCTCCAGGGTGAGGTCGCGCATGGGCACGCCGGCCTCGATCATCCGCAGCACGATGTCGGCCGACCCGACCTTGAGCATCGTGGTGACCTCGTTCATGTTGGAGTCACCGACGATCACGTGCAGCCGCCGGTAGCGTTCGGCGTCGGCGTGCGGCTCGTCGCGGGTGTTGATGATCGGCCGCGACCGGGTGGTGGCCGACGACACCCCCTCCCAGATGTGCTCGGCCCGCTGGGACAGGCAGTAGACCGCTCCCCGCGGGGTCTGCAGCACCTTGCCGCCGCCGCAGATCAGCTGCCGGGTCACCAGGAACGGGATGAGCACGTCGGCCAGCCGGCCGAACTCGCCGTGCCGGGAGACCAGGTAGTTCTCGTGGCAGCCGTAGGAGTTGCCCGCCGAGTCGGTGTTGTTCTTGAACAGGTAGATCTCGCCGGCGATGCCCTCGTCGTGCAGCCGCTTCTCGGCGTCGATGAGCAGGCCCTCCAGGATGCGCTCCCCGGCCCGGTCGTGGGTCACCAGGTCCGGCACCGAGTCGCACTCGGGGGTGGCGTACTCGGGGTGCGAGCCGACGTCGAGGTACAGCCTCGCACCGTTGCGCAGGAACACGTTGCTGGAGCGCCCCCACGACACCACCCGCCGGAACAGGTAGCGGGCGACCTCGTCGGGGCTCAGCCGCCGCTGCCCCCGGTAGACGCAGGTGACCCCGTACTCGGTCTCCAGGCCGAAGATGCGCCGCTCCATGCTGCCACAGTACCGGTCGGACGGACCGGTGTCGTCTGTCACCACGCCGGCACGCAGCGTGCGTACGCGCGCCGTGCGGGCACCACGAGCGCGGGGCGGGCCGGGCGGCTCAGGCCGACGAGCCGCCCTCGGCCGCCGGCTCGTCGGCCAGCAGTGCCTCCAGGGCCGCCCCGGTGATGCGGCGGAAGGTCCGGCCGGTGCGGCGGCGGTCCAGCAGCGCCACCTCCAGCTGGGCGGCCGGCAGGGTGCGCGGCACCCCGCCCTCGCCGCCGACGCTGGCCAGCGCCCGCACCGCCATCTTCAGCGCCACCGCCAGCGGCTCGTCGGCCCGGTGCTGGTCACGGATGGCGTCCACCACCTGGTCCGACTGCCCGCCGATCGCCATCACCCCGGACGGGAAGTCGTGCACCGTCCCGTCGTAGGTGATCTTGTACAGCTCGTCCTCGTCCGGGGTGGCGCCCACCTCGGCCACGCAGATCTCCACCTCAAACGGCTTGGTCTGGTCGGTGAAGATCGCGCCCAGGGTCTGCGCGTACGCGTTGGCGAGCATCCGCCCGGTGACGTCCCGCCGGTCGTAGCTGTAGCCGTTGATGTCGGCCATCCGCACCCCGGCCCGCCGCAGGTTCTCGAACTCGTTGTACCGCCCGACCGCGGCGAACCCGATCCGGTCGTAGATCTCGCTGACCTTGTGCAGCGCGGTGGAGACGTTCTCGGTGGCGAACAGCACCCCGTCGGCGCAGCTCAGCACCACCGCGTTACGCCCACGAGCGATGTTCTTGCGCGCATACTCCGCCCGGTCCCGCATGATCTGCTCGGGCGAGGCGTAGAACTGCATTGCCACGGTGGCCTCCGAAATCTCCTATGCGCGTCCAGGGCTCCTTCGGCGCGGCGCAGGCCGTGCACCGTCCGGGCGGTCAGCCACCCGGGTTCTCCATCCGGCCGGCGACCACCGCCTCGGCGACCTCCGCCGCCTCCTCCTCGGTCAGCCGCCGGGTGCCCTCGGCGGTGGCGGTCATCACCACGGGGTAGATCTTGCGGGTCAGGTCCGGCCCGCCGGTGGCGGTGTCGTCGTCGGCCGCGTCGTACAGCGCCTCCACCGACAGCCGCACCGCCTCCTGGATGCTCAGGCCCGGCCGGTAGCGCTTCTTGAGCGCCGCCTTGGCGAACAGCGCCCCGGACCCCACCGCGTCGTAGCCGGACTTCTCCTCGTACAGCCCGCCGGCCACGTCGTAGCTGAAGATCCGGCCCGCCTTGGCCGGGTCCTTGGCGGCCAGGTCGTACCCGGCGTACAGCGGCACCACCGCCAGCCCCTGCAGCGCCGCGCCCAGGTTGCTGCGGATCATCGCCGCCAGCCGGTTGGCCTTGCCCTCCAGCGACAGGGTGGCGCCCTCGATCTTCTCGTAGTGCTCCAGCTCCACCTGGAACAGGCGCACCATCTCGATCGCCACCCCGGCGGTGCCCGCGGTGCCGATCAGCGACCACGGGTCGGCGGCGTGCACCTTCTCGATGTCGCGACTGCCGATCAGGTTGCCCATGGTGGCGCGCCGGTCACCGGCCATCACCACACCGCCGTGGCAGGAGATCGCCACGATCGTGGTGGCGTGGACGGCCAGGTCGGCGGCGACCCCGGGCGGCAGCGGCCGGCGCCCCGGCAGCAGGTCCGGCGCGACCATGCTCAGCAGCTGCGTGAACGAGGACGTGCCCACGTTGAGCAGCAGCGGCGGGAGCCCCCGGGAGAAGTCAAGATGAGCTGCCACGAGCGTCCTTTCTCGGTCGTACGCGGGGACCCGGAGCCACCGGCAGGGCACGGGCGCCCGCCCGGACACCCGGCCGCGGCTCCGCGGTGGTCAGGCTACCGTCCGGCGCCCAGCGGACCGGCGGCGGGCACCGCCCGCACCGGACCCGGGCCACCGGCGGCGGGTGCTACTCGCCACCCTTCTGGATGTAACCGCGGATGAACTCCTCGGCGTTCTCCTCCAGCACCGAGTCGATCTCGTCGAGCAGGTCGTCGACCTCCTCGGTGACCTTCTCCAGCCGCTCGGCGACCTCCGCGGACGCCTCCGGCGCCGGCAGCTGTTCCTCTTCGGCCTCCCGCCGCGACCGGCCCGACTGCGACTGGCCGCCGGTGTCACGCGTAGCCATCGTCAACGCCTCCTCACACGTGGTGGCCCAAACTTACCCCGCCGCACCGACCGGTTGCCCCGGTTGTCGCCGGGCGGTCGCCGCTCCTCACGCGCCGGAGATGACCTCCAGCAGGTCCTTGGCGCTCGGGCAGCGGTCGAACAGCTCCCCGACGTGGGCCCGGGTGCCCCGCTCCGGCTCCATCATCGGCACCCGGACCAGCGACTCCCGGCCCACGTC
>CAZSNW010000041.1:12650-15670 GCA_964608245.1 uncultured Micromonosporaceae bacterium | reverse complement strand
ATCGCGATCTACCGGGCGTTGCGCGCCGCCGGGGTGGTGGAGCAGCTGTCCGAACCCGACGAACAGGGCCGCACCATCCGGCTGACCACCGACCTGCAGCTGGACTTCGCGCTCAACCAGCCGCTCAGCCCGTTCGCCCTGGCCGCCCTGGAGCTGCTGGACCGCGAGTCGCCCAGCTACGCGCTGGACGTGGTGAGCGTGATCGAGTCCACGCTGGAGGATCCGCGGCCGGTGTTGTACGCCCAGCGCAACCGGGCCAAGGCCGAGGCGGTGGAGGCGATGAAGGCCGAGGGCCTCGACTACGAGGAACGGATGGCCCGGCTGGAGGAGATCACCTACCCGATGCCGCTGGCGGAGCTGCTCGAGCACGCGTACGAGCTGTACCGGCGGGGGCACCCGTGGGTGGCCGACTACGAGCTGTCGCCCAAGTCGGTGGCGCGCGACATGTACGAGCGGGCGATGAGCTTCACCGAGTACGTGAGCTTCTACCAGCTGGCCCGCTCCGAAGGGCTGGTGCTCCGCTACCTCGCCGACGCGTACAAGGCGCTGCGGCAGACCGTGCCGGACGAGGCCAAGACCGAAGAACTCTCCGACCTCATCGAGTGGCTGGGGGAGATGGTCCGGCAGGTGGACTCCAGCCTTCTCGACGAGTGGGAGAAGCTGCGCTCGCCCTCCCCGGAGGCGGTGGCGGAGGTACGCGCGGAGCGTCCGCCGGCGCCGCTTTCCGCCAACAGACGCGCGTTCCGGGTCCTGGTGCGCAACGCCATGTTCCGCCGGGTGGAGCTGGCCGCGCTGCGCCGCTGGGAGGAGCTGGGGGAGCTGGACGCCGAGTCCGGCTTCGACGCCGACGCGTGGCGGGAGGCGCTGGAGCCGTACTTCGCCGAGTACGACGAGATCGGCACCGGGCCGGACGCCCGCGGCCCCAAGCTGCTGCTCATCGACGAGCAACCGGACCGCTGGCTGGTGCGGCAGATCTTCGACGACCCGGCCGGCGACCACGACTGGGGCATCAGCGCCGAGGTGGACCTGGCCGCCAGCGACGCGGCCGGCGAGGCGGTGATCCGGGTGACCGCCGTCAGCCCACTGTGACCGGGCGGAAACCCCTTTCGCCGCCTGCCGCCTCGTGCGTACCGTCGCCGGTGTGCCCCACCTGACCCTCCACCGTCGACGCGAGCTGACCCCGGCGCACCTGGCGGAGATCGCCGCGTACGTGGCCGACTGCAACCGCGACCCCGCCCAGCACGTCGGGTACGTCGGTCAGACCCGCGAGGAGGTCACCGACGAGCTGGCGGACCTCGATGCCGACGCGATCGTCGCGGTCGCCCGCGACGGCGACCAGCTGTGCGGGCTGCTCGCCGCCGAGTGGGACCTAGAGCTCGGCCGGACCTGGCTGCACGGGCCGTGGGCGGCCACCCCCGAGACGATGGACCGGCTCTACGGTGCGGTCCTGCCGCACCTGCCGGTCGCCGCCGGCACCCACGAGCTGTTCATCGACGCCGCCAACACCGCGGTGGCCGGGTTCGCCGACCGGCACGGCTTAGTCGTGCACGGCCACCAGGTGATCCTGCGGTTTGCGCGCGACCGGCTCGTCGGGTTGCCGGAGGTGTCGCTGCCCCGGATGTCCCCGCGGTGGCACGAGCAGTTCGCCGCGCTGCACGACCGGGTCTTCCCCGGCACCTACGCGCTGGCCCGGAAACTTCTGGCTGAAGCCCCGGTGGTGCTGGTCGCGACCCGTGGCGACACGCTGCTCGGGTACGTGGTGCTCGCGCTGCGCCCCGGCGACGCCCAGGTCGAGTACCTGGCGGTGGCCGAGGCGGCCCGCGGGCAGGGGATCGGCACGAGGCTGCTTTCCGCCGCACTCCACGAGGCGTTCCGCGACCCCCGGTGCGACGCGGTGCACCTGGTCACCGACGACCCGTCCGCCCGGCGACTGTACGAGCGGGTGGGGTTTGCGCTTCTGCACGAGATGCGCAGCTACCGCCGGGTCGTGGCGGGACCGCAAGCACCGCGGTGATCCGTCGGCACACCGCCGTCACCGGCGGGCGACCACGATCATGCGACGGTGCTCGTCGGTCAAGGGCCGGCCGTCCTCCCCGTAACCGGCCACCTCGGAGAAACCGGCTGCGTGCAGCCAGTCGCGCAGCTCCGGGAAGGTGAACATGCGCGCGAAGAACCGGAAGTGGCGCACCCGCCCGCCGCGCACGACCGTGCGTTCCACCAGGCTGCGGCAGGTCAGCGGGTCGAACCGGTGACGGTCCACCATCAGGTCCCCGTCACGCTCCACGACCGTCGCCTCCTGCCAGGTACGCAGCAACGCCACGACGTTGTTCAGCTCGAACGCGGCCAGGCCCCCGGGCCGCAGCGCCTGGGCCACCTGTGCCAGCACCCGCCGGTTGTCCTCGTCATCGAAGTAGCCGAACGCGGTGAACCAGTTGACCACCCGGTCGAACGGACCCGGCGGCGGCTGACGCATGTCGCCCTGCACGTAGGTGACCTGCAGGCCGGCGGCCGCGGCGTCCTGTCGCGCCTGTCGGAGGAACAGGGCGGTACGGTCCAGCCCGGTGACCCGGCAGCCACGGGCGGCCAGCCGGTTGGCGATCCGCCCGTGCCCGCACGCGAGGTCCAGCACCTCCATGCCGGGCTCCAACCGCAGCAGCCGCCAGATCAGGTCGGTCTCGGCGTCGCTGAGCGCCCCACCCGGGTCGCGGAGGGCGTAGAAGTACAGGTAGTCCTCGTCGAACAGCTCGTCGGCGTCGAACGTGTGCTCCTCCATCCGGCCATGCTGGCAGCCGTACGGACCGGACGCACCGGCATTTCTGCTCCGGCGCCGGTGGAGACGCCCGCGGTGCTGGACCTGGTCGTCGCCGCCCACCGCCGGATCACCGCGGTACCGGCGGACTTGACCTGACGCGGCGAAGGCCGAAGCGGCCGGGGGGGCGGGGGGGGGGGGGGGCCCCCGCCCCCCCCCCCCCCCGCCCCCCGGGCGGCCCCGCGCCGAACCCGCCCCGGGCCGGGCACCC
>CAZSNW010000041.1:0-12640 GCA_964608245.1 uncultured Micromonosporaceae bacterium | reverse complement strand
GGGGGCGTCGCCGCCCCCCGCGGGACCCCGGCGGCCCCGGCGGACTGGACCGGCCGCGGCGACGGCCGACGGGGCGGGTGGGCCGGGGCGGGGGGTGCGCCCCGGCCCACCGGCGACCGGTCTACCGTGGTCGACGTCAGCTGACGCAGCCCGGGCCGTGGCACCGGTCCTGGCCGGGACCGCGACCGGCCAGCAGGTACGCGTCGGTGATCGTCTGACGGACCCGGTTGCCGTCGGCATCCCAGGCCTCGACCCGGAGGGTCACCGCGTCGGAGGGGCGCTTGTTCACCGGCGGGTGGACCACCGTCACCGTGTACCGGCCGTCACCGGCCGACTTCACCTTGGCCTCCTCCCACGTCCTGCCGCCGTCGTAGCTCACCTCGACGGTGAACCCGGTCACCGCCGGCGGCGGGGGCGTCGACGGCTGCCGGTGCACCGTCACCTCGAACTGGTGCGCACCCGGCGCGGGCACCCGCTGGTAGAGGTCGGTGTCCAGGCCCGAGTACCGCAGGAAGAGCAGCGGTTCCGGCTGGCACGGGATGTCCAGCCCGGAGAGGGCGCCGAGCAGGCACACGTACCCGGTGGCGGGCCCGGTGGCGCCGGTGGCACCTAAGGTGAACTCCCATTCGGTGTGGACGGTGTAGCCGGAGGTGGCGAACCGGTTCACCAACCGGTAGTCGGCCACCTCGGGTGGCACCGGGAACACGGGGATGCGGAGGAACAGCTCCATCGGCACGGGCTCGCCGTCCCGGTACAGCTCCACCCCGGCCGCGATGTCGTCCGGGTCGCCGCTGTGGCTGGTGGTCCACCCCATCGTGCCCCCGTCGACCGTCCCGTCGCCGGTGACCACGTGCAGGAACGGCCAGAACAGGTCACCTTCCCGGCACCCGGCGCACAGCCGCTGCGAGCCGTCCAGCGGCGGGTGCTGCATCACGCCCGGGGTCCACGGGTCGGCGTTCCACCGCTCGGTGATCCGGTCGGGTCGGGTGAACACGTCCCACCGGGAGACCTCGGTGGCCATGGCGCCGATCGCCGCCAGCGAGAGCTCCCGGCGGTGGAGATACCGGTCGCCGACCGGCGCGAGGTACTCGGTGCGGGCCATCGGCGCGGCGAACGTGTACCCCTGACCGACGTCGAACTGGACCTCCGGGGTGAAGGTGTGCCGGTACTGGGTGACGTCCCCGTCCACCCGGGCGTGGTAGCTCGCCTCCACCGTCGTGAGCGTGTGGTGCGGGTAGGCGTAGTCCATGCGCTCCGGCACCCGGCCGTGTTCGAACGTCTCGACGAAGTAGACGTACGGCGAGGTGTGGCGGCTGGTGACCGACACCGTCACCGGGCCGGCGGACACCCGCTCCGCGAGCATCTCGAACTCGGCCGACGGCAGCGCCACGTACGGGATCGGCGGTTTGTCCTCGTTGGCCGGGAAACCGTGGATGTAGATCGGCACCCGGCAGGTGCCGGCGTCGAACAGCACCCCCGCGGCGCCGGCGTCCAGCGCCCGCTGCAGCTGGTCCGGGGTGATGGAGCAGTAGCCGGGTCCGAGGGCGTTGCGGACCAGCACCAGCGCACCGGCGGCGTCCACACCCCGGTAGTCGGCCTCCTCCCCGGTGCCCGCGTCCACCACCCGCAGGCTGCGGGTGCCCTCGGGGAACCGCACCGGCACCGTGTCGTGGTCGTTGCCGGCCGGGCGGTACCCGGAGTAGATCGGGTGCAGCTCCACCGGTGTCTTACCGGTGACCGTCATGGTCACCTGCGGCGCCTCCAGCACGTCGTCGTGGGAGAAGACGAAGTCGCCGTAGGTCACCGTCTCGGTCGGGTAGCCCCAGAAGTTGCCGTGCCCGAAGGCGTTGGCGCTGCCCAACGCGAAGAACCGGCCGTCGGGCAGCAGCCGGTGGTAGGTACGGGTGGCGGCGAGGCCGTCGCCGGTCGGCAACGGCGTGCGGTGGGTGACCTTCACCGCGCGGTCGGCGTCGAACACCACCGGCTCGGCACGCGGCACGACCAGGTCCGGCGCCCACACCCACGGGTACTGGTAGCGGTTGAGCCGGTCCAGCCAGAACGGCTCCCAGAGCAGCAGGTACCGGCCCTCGGGCAGGAAGAGGCTCACGACCAACGTGCCGTCGTCGGTGACCTCGTATTGGTAGGTGTCACCGCTGGCGCTGCTGCCCGGGGTGGTCTGGTCGAGGGCGACCCGGACCGTCCCGGTCGGCCCGTCGCCGTCCGGGGTCTCCTCGAGCGAGAAGGCGGTGAGGAAACCGTAGCTGAAGGAGCTGTACGGACCGGTGCAGTGGACGTCGTTGTCGCAGGAGCGCGGCATCAGGTGGAGCTCCACCCGGTGCAGCTGCTCGCCGACCACGATCCCGACCGGGGTGCGCAGCCTGAGGTCCCCGGTGGTGCCGGTGGCGACCACCGCCCCGGTGTACGCGCCGGCGTCGAGCCTGGTCTGGTCCACGGTGACGGTCACGGTGGCGCTGCCCCGGGCGGGCACGGTGACCGTGTCCCGGTCGAGGGCGATCACGTCCGCCGGCACCTCCGTCCCGGTGGTCCGGGCCAGCGTGGCGGAAAGCTCCAGGGCGACCGGCTCGTCAGTCGGGTTGGTGTAGGTGAGGGTACGGGTCATCGGCGGGCCCTCCGGCGGGAAGGGGACGAACCGGAAGTCGGCCACCGCGGGGCTTGCCTGCACCGGCTGGCGGACCGCCCGCGCCAGGTCGACTTGCCCGGCCCCCTGGGCGTACCCGTGGTGGCCGAGGTCCTGCGCGCTCGTGACGAGCGCGGCCTTGACCTGCTGGCCGTCCCAGTCGGGGTGCTGCTGCACCAGCAGCGCGGCCGCGCCGGTCACGTGCGGGGTGGCCATCGAGGTGCCGTTGGACCCGACGTAGTGGTCGTCGACGACCTGGCCCGGGTCCAGGGTGGTGCCGGTCGCCCGCCCGCCCACCACCCCACCCCCCGGGGCGGCTATCTCCGGCTTCACCCCCGCGTCGCCGACCCGCGGACCGCGGCTGGAGAACCCGGCCACCTGCCCGGTCTTGGTCACCGCGGCCACCGTGAGGGCGGCGTCGGCCGCGCCCGGGGAGCCCACGGTGGACACGCCCGGGCCGTCGTTGCCGGCGGCGATCACGAACAGCGCGCCGGTGGCGGCGCTGAGCTCGTTCACCGCCTGGCTCATCGGGTCGGTACCGTCGGTGCAGCAGGCGCCGAGGCTGAGGTTGACCACGCGGGCACCCTGCTCCAGCACCGCCCACTCCATGCCGGCGATGACCGCCGAGGTCGGGCAGGACCCGCCGTCGGTGCACACCTTGCCGACCACCAGCTCGGCGTTCGGCGCGACGCCGACGTAGCGGCCGCCGGAGGCGGCGCCGCTGCCGGCGATGGTGGTCGCCACGTGGGTGCCGTGGCCGTGGCGGTCGGTCACGTCCCCGTCGACGAAGCTGCGGGCGGCGACGATCCGGCCGGCGACGTCCGGGTGGCCGGCGTCGATGCCGGTGTCGAGCACCGCGACCCGGACGCCGGTGCCGTCCAGGCCGGCGTCCCACGCCTGCGGCGCGCCGATGAGCGGCACGCTCTGGTCGAGCACCACGTGCGCGACCCGGTCGAGCCAGACGCGTTCGATCCGCGCACCGGCGGCCAGGGTGCGCATCCCGGCCGGTTCCGCGGAGGCGGCCTGCACCGAGGCCCAGAAGTCCGCGGCGTCGTCCGGGTCGACCTCGACCGCCCGGGCGTTGATGCTGGACAGCGCCCGGCCGTCGGTGTCGACGCCGGTCGCGCGCATCGCCTGGACGCTGGGACCGCCGTCGGCGTACTCGACGATCACGGGCAGCGGGTCGGTGAGCCCGTGGGCCGCCAGGTACGCGACGTCGAACAGTGTCGGGTCCAGCCGTCCGGCGGCCAGCAGCGGCTCGGCGTCGGACGGTACGACGTAGACGCTGTCGCCGTCGGCGTACCACTTCAGTACCGGGACCGTCCCATCGGGGCGGGCCTCGGGGGTGACTCCGACCGTCACCCGGCCGTCGGTGGTCACGGTCAGGGTGACCCGGTCACCGGTCAGCAGGGTGATGCGGTAGGTGCCGGGCCTGAGGTCGGTGGCCACCGGCGGGGCGACCACCGGGGTACCGGCCGGGTCGGCGCCGGCCTCACGTGCAGACGCCCCCGGTGCCGCGAGCATCACGGCGACCAGCGCCATCACGGTCGCGGCGGCCGTCCAGGCGCGCCGGATCGGCCGGGACCGGGCGCGCGGTGCCGCCGGGTGGTGGTACGGCCGTTTCACCGCAGCCTCCCGGAACCGTGCCCCCGAGCGGGCTCACAACGGGAGCCAATCGTCGTCGTCATACTGGTCATCAACTCTCGCCTTCCGTGGGTCGGCAGCGCCGGGACCGGGGGTGGTCGCCGGCGGGGAAGCGAAACGGTCGCCGTCGGACCCGGACCGGTCGGTCGGCTTCGCCGGATCCGTGGCCCCGGTGTGCCCGGGTGGCGGTGGACCGCCGGTGGCGGGCACGGGGGACGGTGTCGCGTCGTCCTGTGGTGACGGTCCGGTGCCGGGTGCCGACCGGTGGCCAGCCCCCGGCGGGTCGTTCCGACGGCTGCCCTCGCTCACGCCGGCAGCATCAGCAGCGCAGGCGGCGGTAGCAATGGAGGAGCGTCCTCCAACTTCGCGGCGTGTCCTCCACCTAACCGGTGGCGGCGCCGGCCGCCTTGTCCCCGGAGGCGTCGGTGTCCGACTGTGCGATGAGGTCGGCGACCTCGCGCCGGGAACGGGCGCCCAGCTTGCGCAGCACAGCCATGGCGTGCTTCTCCACGGTGCTCACCGACAGGAACAGGTCGGCGGCGATCTCCTGGTTGGTCCGGCCGGCCGCCATCAGCACCGCCACCTCCCGCTCCCGGGGCGACAGCCGCTGTCCGTAGCCGCGGCGTCCACCCCGGTGGGACGCGGGCAGACTCACCCCGAGGCGGCGGGCGAGGCGGGCGGCACGGTTGAGGTCCCACGCGGCACCCAGCCGCCGGTAGGTGGCCAGCGCGGCGTGCAGCTCGTCGGCGGCCCCGTCCGTTCCGGCGGCGAAACGGTACTCGGCCGCCTTCTCCCGCGCCTGTGCCGCCTCGTACGGGCACTGTCGGCGTCCGTACTCCTCGGCCGCGGCGGCGAGGCCCTCGGCCGCCTCGCGCCACCGGTGGTCGGCGGCGGCGAGCAGCGCGGCGGCATGGGTGAGGGCCGCGGTGGCCAGCGGCGCGTCCAGGTCCCGCAACCGGGTGCGCGCCCGCGCCACCAGGTCCGCGGCGCCGCTCAGGTCGCCGTCGGCGATCAGGGCCTCGGTCAGGGTCGGCAGGCACCGGGTGACCGCCGCCCAGATGCCGCTGGTCTCCACACCGGCCAGGTGCTGCCGGGCCGCCGCGGCCGCAACCGTCGGATCCCCGTCGGCCAGCGCCAGGCGTACCCACGCGGCGGTGACGATGGCGCCGATCACGGGACCCAGGCCGCCGTCGCCGCCGGCGTCGTACAGCGCCCGCAGACCACGGCGGGCGTCGGCGAGGTCACCGCGGGCCAGCCGCAGACAGGCGACGATCAGCTCCGCGTCCTGCCGGGCCGGTGCGAACCCGGTCAGTTGCTCCACGAGCTCCTCGGCGCGTTGCACCAGCCCGTCCCACTCGCCCCGGAAGAAGTCGAGCAGCGCCTGCCCGCACCGCAGGCTGGTGTGTCGGGTCGGGCTCTCCCACTCGGGGATGGTGCGTGCCGCACGGTCGAGCAGCTCGCCGGCGTCCCGGTGGTGGCCGAGGTAGCAGGCTTCGACCGCGACGCAGTAGTAGGCCCACGCCGCCCGGTGGGAGGCCACCTCCCCCAGGAGCACGATACGGTCGACCAACCGACGCCACCGGTGGTCGCCGATGTGGGTGAGCACCATCGCGACCTTGCCGAGCAGCTGGGCCTGAGCACCCGGGTCGGCCACCCCGGCCACTTCGGCCACGGCGCGGGCCAGCCACCGGCGTACCTGGGCCATCCCGACGTCGGGGCTGATCGGCATGCCGAGGCACACCATGGCCCAGGCGCGCAGACCCGCCTGTTCCGGGCGCAGGTACGAGAGTGCCTCGTGCAGCAGCCGCCGTTGCCGGTCCACGTGGTGCCGGCTCAGGTCCATGGCGACCGCGGTGCGCAGGTACAGCTCACCGCGGGTGGCGTCGTCCAGGTCGCATTCGTCGAGCACCCGGGCGAGGAGTTCGGCCGCGTCACCGGTGTCGGAGGCCACACCGTGGTCGGAGAGGAGGTCGAGCGCGCGGCCGAAGGTGACCGCGATCCGTCCGGCGCGGTGGTCGGTCAGCGGCGCGTGCCGCAGCACCTCCGCCAGCAGTCGCGCCGCCTCGCCGGGATCGTCGCGCGCCATCGCCTCGTCGGCGGCCCGTTCAGCGGCGTCGACCCACTCCGCCAGCCGCCCGGCGGCCCGCAGGTGGTGGGCGATGCGGCTCGCCGACGGATCGGTCGCGGCGAGCGCATCGGCGGCCCGGGCGTGCCACTGCTGCCGCGTCGGTGGTGACAGGTCCTCGTAGACGGCCTGGGCGGCCAGCACGTGGCGGTAGCGCACCCGGTCGCCGTCGCTGACCAGGATGCCGGCGCGCACCGCCTCGTCCAGCCCGGCGAGCAGCCGCTCGGCGGGCAGCGGGCAGGTGGCGGCGAGCACCGCCACGGTCACCTCAATCTGCAGCACGGCGGCGGCGTCCAGCACCGTGCGGGCGTCCGCGCCCAGGCGGCTGACCCGTTCCAGCACCTGGTCGCGGATGCTCGCGGGCACGTCCAACCGGTCCAGGGCGCGACGCGCCCACCTGCCGCCGCGACGGGCCACGTCCCCCCGCTCCTGCAGCAGCGCCAGCAGCTCCTCGACGGCGAACGGCAGCCCGGACGCCCGCTCGCACAGGTAGGAGGCGAACTCCTCGGAGACCGTGCCGGCGTCCAGGATCGCGGCGGCGAGCGCCCCGGTGGCGGGCACGTCCAACGGTGGCAGCGTCAGGCGCGTGTGGTGCACGGTGCGGGGCAGCCGCGCGGTCAGGGCCCGCACCGCGGGGGTGGCCTCCTCGTCGCGGTAGGTGAGCACCGTGGACAGCTGCGGCGGCGGGTCGGCCAGCAGGTAGCGCAGGAAGTCCGGGGTCTGGTCGTCGGCCCAGTGCAGATCCTCCAGGACCAGCACCGCCGGTCCGGCGGCGGCCAGCACCTCCACCAGGGCACGGAAGACCCGGTGGCGCTGCGCCGGAAGGTCGGCGACCGGCTCCGGCGCCGGTGGCAGCTCGTCGGCCAGCTCCGGCACCAGCGGCCGCAGCACCCCGGCCAACGGTGACAAGGACACCCCGGTCAGCGCCCCGGCCAGTCGCCGGACCGCCTCCACCACCGGGCCGAGCGGAAACGGGTCGCGTACCCGCCGGCAGGCCCCCACCAGCTGCCGTCGTCCCGCCACCTCCGGTTGCATCAGCAGCTCGCTGACCAGGCGGGTCTTGCCGATGCCGGCCTCACCCTCCACCACCGCCACCGACGGTGGGCGGGCGACCGTGGCCAGCAGCGCGGCGAGTTCGGAGTCCCGGCCCACCAGCGCAGCCGCGGAGATGGGACGGGCGGGTCGCCCGGTCGCGAAGGTGGCGGTCATCGCGGTCTCCGGCAGGTCGCGATCCCCGGCATTATGGCAGCGACCGGCGACGACACCCGGGCAGGTCGGTTGTCGACCCGGATGGTGGACGGCGGCCTGTGGGATCCGTGTGCCACCCTGCGGGGGCCGACCACGATCCTGCGGAGGTGTCTGTGTTCACCGAGGCGTACCCGATCCTGTCCACCCGGGATCTGCCCCGGCTGGTCGCGTTCTACCGTGACGTGCTCGGGTTCGTCCAGACCTACCGGTTCCCGGCCCACGGCGAGCCGCAGTACGTGGGCCTGCGGCTTCACAGCTCGGAGCTGGGGATCAGCGCCGACGGTGACGCGACCGGCGGCCCGCAGGGGCAGCGGCTGGTCCTGTGCCTGTACGCCGAGGACTGCGACGCCGCGGTGGCGCGGCTGCGGGCCGGCGGGGCGGTGATCACCAGCGAGCCGCAGGACATGCCGTGGGGTGAGCGGGCCGCCTACGCCGAGGACCCGGACGGCAACCGGCTGCTGATCCTGTCCCGACTGGACACGTGACGTCCGGCGTGGATCGACGTCACCGGTCCGCGGCGGTGCCGTCGGCGCCGTAGGCGCGGGCGAGCCTGAGCGCCGGGTCGCGCTCCAGGGCGTGCCGGGCCCGGTCGTAGCGCCGGGTGGTGCGCGGGTCGGCGTGGCCCATGGCGTCCTGCACGTCCTCCAGGGGGACGCCGAGGGTACGCGCATTGGTGGCGAAGGCGTGCCGCAGCGAGTGCGGGGACAGCCGGTCGGCCGACGCCAGCCCGGCCCGGGCGGCGAGCCGTCGGACGAGGCGGAACGCGGCGGGTTGGGTGAGCCGGCCGGGTGTGCCGTGGCGGCCGGTGGTGGCGAGCAGTGGCCCGGACAGCTCGGCGACCGTCACCCCCTCGGCGGCGGCCCGGGCGGCGAGGTAGGCGTCGAGCGCCGCGGCGGCCGGGGCGGTCAGCGGGCGCTCCCGTCGCCGGCCGCCCTTGCCGACGTACCGCAGGGTGCGCCGGCCCTGGTTGTGTCCGAGGGCGGTGACGTCGAGGGCGAGCAGCTCGCCGATGCGCATCCCGAGGTCGGCGAGCAGGCGCAGGAGGGCCCGGTCGCGCAGGGCGGCGAGCTGCCGCGGGTCCGGCGGGAGGGTGCGGTCGGCGCCGCGGGCGGCGACCTGGGCGTCGGCGGCGGCGAGCAGTGAGCGCACCTCCGCCACGGTGAGCCCGACGGTGCTGGAGGCGTCCCGGTCGGTGACGGGCCGGCGGGCGCCGGTGACCGGGTTGGCGGTCACCGCACCGCCGCTGTTGGCCACCAGGTAGCGGTACCAGCTGGACAGGGCCGAGAGCCGCCGGGCGACCGTGGTGGGCGCGGGCGGGGTGGCCGGGGGAGCCGGGTTCTCGAGGTCGGCCCGGTAGCGGTCGACGTCGACCGGCCGGGCGGTGGCCGGGTCCAGGCCGTGCCAGCGGCACCAGTCGAGGAAGTCCACCAGGTCCCGCAGGTACGCGGTGCGGGTGTGGGCGGCGAACCGGGAGAGCCAGGCGGCGGTGAGTTCGGGTAGCGCGTACCTGTCGTCGGCCGGCCACCGCCCGGACCGGTCGCCGGCCACCGGTAGCCGCCCGACGGTGACGAGTTCGCCGGTGACGGTGGACGGCCGGTCGTCCGGGTGGGACGACTCGACGTCCGGTACCCGCCGGGGCAGGGGAGCGGGATCCACGGTCGGGTCCTGCGGCGGGGTGGGTGACGGGGGCGCTCCGGGCGGCTCCACAGACGACATGCCATACAGGATAACCGGCATTATCATGCATCCTACTTTCTGATTATCGTTTACCCATAACTAGATTCTGTTTATCCACAATGGTATTGTGGGGGCCCGTGACCACGGTGACCGGAGACGTACGACCTGACGCGACGACCCCCCACCAGCCCGTGCGGATCTGCGCCTATCCGCCCTGCGGGCAGCCGGTGCCCTACGACGGGCGGGGCCGGCCGCCCGAGTACTGCCCGGACCGGCGGTGGCCCGACGGCCGCACCTGCCGGCAGCGGGCCGCGGCCGAACGGGCGGCCGAACGCGCCGCGGGGCTGGCCGCCCCGCTGGAGACGTTCCGCGCCGCCGGGCAGCGGCTGGCCGAACTGACCTCGCCGCTGCTGCGGCAGCTGACGGCGCTGACCGAGGCGGTGGAGACGGTGGCGCAGGAGGCGCTGCGGCGGGCGGCCGAGGCCGAACAGGAGGCCGCGGAGGCGGCCGAGCGGGCCCAGGCGGCCGAGCAGCGCACCCGTCGGGCCGAGCAGGAGCGCAAGGCCGCCCTCGCCGAGCGCGACCGGGCACTGGCCGCAGCCGACGAGGCGCAGCAGCAGGCGGCCGAGCACCGCAGGCAGGCGCAGGAGGCGCTGCAGCACGCCGAACAGGTACGCCGGCAGGCCGAGGAGCACACCGCCGAGGCGTGGCGGCGGGTCGCCGAGGCCGACCACGCACGCGGCCGCGCCGAGGCGGCGGCCGCGGCCGCCACCCGGGCCGCGGAGGAGGAGAGCGCCGGCCGCCGGGCGGCCGAGCAGCGGCTGGCCGACCTGGCCGACGAGCTGGCGGCGGTCCGCCGGGCGCTGGAGGAGGCCCGGGACGAGTTGCGGCGGGCGCACGACGACCGGGCCGCGGCCGACCAACGGGCGCAGGCGGCGGCCACGGAGCGGGACCGGTTGGCCGCCGACCACGACGCGCTGCGCGCGGTGGTGCAAAGGCACGCGGACGAGCGGGACGAGGCGCTGTCCCGGCTGCGGCGTCTCGAGGCGGAGCTGGCGCAGGCGACCGCCGACCGGGAGCGGTTGCGGGCGGACTCCGCCCGCATGTCCGCGGAGGTCGAGGGCCTGCGCGAGCGGCTTGCGGCCGAGACCGCCCGGGCCGAGGCGGCCT
Source organism: uncultured Micromonosporaceae bacterium (assembly GCA_964608245.1). Classification (GTDB taxonomy): domain Bacteria; phylum Actinomycetota; class Actinomycetes; order Mycobacteriales; family Micromonosporaceae; genus Natronosporangium. The sequence continues at coordinate 2,138 of CAZSNW010000041.1, read as the reverse complement.
GGGCGCGGGTCGACCAGCTGCTCGCCACCCTCGCCGCACGGCGCGACGGTCCGCGCGCGGGTGACGGGCGGTCCGACCCGGACGACGGCGGCGCCACGCCGTCGGGCGACCCGTCGGTGCCGACGCGCTGAGCTTGTCGACCCGGCCCGCGTGTGGACGCGGGCCGGCGGCTATTCGCGCCGCGGTTCCGGCGCGGCGAACGTGCGCGACGGCGGGGTCAGGAACGCGTGCGCGAACCCGGCGAGGGCGAGCAGGAACAGCACTGCGGAGCCGATGTAGGCCACGGTGGCGGCCTGGGCCGCCTTGACCCCGAACTGGCTGAACCCGTAGGAGGTGAGCAGCAGCCCGCGCAGCGTCTCGCCCTGGAAGAGGGTCTGCCGCTGCCGGGACACCTGGGCGAGCTGCTCGCGCAGCTGCGGCAGGTCCGGGCTGTTGTCGGCCTCCGCCTGCGCCACCTGGGCGCGCAGTCTCATCTCCGGTTCCCCCAGCTCGGCGAAGGTCTGGCCGTCGGCGACCGCCCGCAGGTGCAGCCCGATGAAGTCGTTGGCGTAGCACTCGGCCTGTTCGCCGGTGGTCAGCTGCTGGCCGGCGTACCTGCGCAGGCAGGGCGACTGGCGTTCCTCCTCGGTGAGCTCCCCCAGGTCCGGGAAGGTGATCTGCTGGCGGCTGAGCTGGTCGCGGACGTAGGAGTTGGCGAAGTTGGCGTTGCTGGTCAGCACCAGTCCCACGATGAGCAGCAGCACCGCCAGCCCCAGCCCGCCCAAGCTGAGGATGATGTCGAGCGTCCGGCGCTTCATCTGCGGCCCTCCCGTCGTACCGCCCGCGGTGTGACCGCGCCCGCGGGTGCCGCGCTGTTGCTCACCCGCGCAGAAGGCGGACAAACCAGGGCCGGACAGACAGTTCGGCGGGCCGTCCTCGCCCGGCCCGCCGAAGACCGGATGTCAGCGGAGGATCACCAGCCGCGGGCGCGCCACTCGGGCAGGGACGGCCGCTCCGCACCCAGCGTGCTGTCGTTGCCGTGGCCCGGGTAGAACCACGTGTCGTCGGGCAGCCGGTCGAACAGCTTGCGCTCGACGTCGTTGATGAGCGACTCGAAGTTCTCCCGGACGCCGTGGGTGTTGCCCACCCCGCCGGGGAACAGCGAGTCACCGGTGAACAGGTGCGGGTGGCCGCTCGGGTCGCGGTAGAGCAGGGCGATCGACCCGGGGGTGTGTCCGACCAGGTGGATGACCTCCAGCTCGCACTCGCCCACCCGGATGGTGTCACCGTCCTCCACGGTGCGGGTGACCACCGGGATCGCCGGCGCGTCCGCCGGATGGGCCAGCGACTCGGCGCCGGTGGCCTCCACCACCGCCGCGAGCGCCCCGTGGTGGTCGGTGTGCCGGTGGGTGGTCACCACGGTGGCGAGCCCCGCGTCGCCGATCAGCTCCAGCAGCCGCTCCGGCTCGGCCGCGGCGTCGATGAGCAGCTGCTCGCCGGTGCGCCGGCACCGCAGCAGGTAGGCGTTGTTGTCCATCGGGCCGACCGAGACCTTGGTGATGGTCAGCTCGGGCAGTTCGCGGACCGCGGGCGGTCCTTGTGGCGTGACGGCACCGGTGTACATGGGACGACGATATCCGGTTCGTGCCGGAGCGCACCGGTCACACGAGTCACCGGCGTGGATTCCGTGTCGCCGCCCCGGACCGGCGATCCGGGAAGCAACCGCACGAATCACCGGTCACCGCAGCTGACCGGTGTCACAACCGCACCGGCGCTGTCGTAGGACGCCGCTACAGTGGCGCTGTGGCCGACCGTCTGATCATCCAGGGTGCGCGGGAACACAATCTGCGCGACGTCAACCTGGAGCTGCCCCGGGATTCGCTGATCGTGTTCACCGGGCTGTCCGGCTCCGGCAAGTCGAGCCTGGCTTTCGACACGATCTTCGCCGAGGGTCAGCGGCGGTACGTGGAGTCGCTGTCGGCGTACGCACGGCAGTTCCTCGGCCAGATGGACAAGCCCGACGTCGACTTCATCGAGGGCCTGTCCCCGGCGGTGTCGATCGACCAGAAGTCGACCTCCCGCAACCCGCGGTCCACGGTCGGCACCATCACCGAGATTTACGACTACCTGCGGCTGCTGTTCGCCCGGATCGGTGAGCC
>CAZSNW010000040.1:7634-15707 GCA_964608245.1 uncultured Micromonosporaceae bacterium | reverse complement strand
GAGTCGCTGAAGCTCATCGCCAGCGAGAACTACGCCTCGCCCGCGGTGCTGGCGGCGATGGGCAACTGGCTCACCGACAAGTACGCGGAGGGCACGGTGGGGCACCGGTTCTACGCCGGCTGCCAGAACGTGGACACCGTGGAGGCGGTGGCCGCCGAACACGCCCGGGAGCTGTTCGGTGCCGACCACGCGTACGTGCAGCCGCACTCGGGCATCGACGCCAACCTGGTGGCGTACTGGGCGGTGCTCGCCCACCGGGTCGAGGCGCCGGCGCTGGCCACCGCCGGGGTCCGCCACGTCAACGACCTGTCCGAGGAGGACTGGGAGCGGCTGCGGCGGGCGCTGGGCGACCAGCGGGCGCTCGGCATGGCGCTGGACGCCGGCGGCCACCTCACCCACGGGTTCCGGCCGAACATCTCCGGCAAGATGTTCCACCAGCGCAGCTACGGCACCGACCCGGAGACCGGGCTGATCGACTACGACGCGCTGCGCCGCACCGCCCGGGAGTTCCGTCCGCTGGTCATCGTCGCCGGCTACTCGGCCTACCCGCGGCGGATCGACTTCGCGGTGATGCGGGAGATCGCCGACGAGGTGGACGCCACCCTGCTGGTGGACATGTCCCACTTCGCCGGGTTGGTGGCCGGGAAGGTGTTCACCGGCGTGTACGACCCGGTGCCGTACGCGCACCTGGTCACCACCACCACCCACAAGTCGCTGCGCGGGCCGCGCGGCGGGATGGTGCTGTGCCAGCGGGAGTACGCGGACGCGGTCGACCGGGGCTGCCCGATGGTGCTCGGCGGGCCGCTGCCGCACGTGATGGCGGCCAAGGCGGTCGCGCTGGCCGAGGCGCGCCGGCCGGAGTTCCAGCAGTACGCGCAGCGGATCGTGGACAACGCCCGGGCGCTGGCCGAGGGTCTGCTGCGCCGGGGGGCGAGGCTCGTGACCGGCGGCACCGACAACCACCTGGTGCTGGTGGACGTCACCGGCTACGGGCTCACCGGCCGGCAGGCGGAGTCGGCGCTGCTGGAGTCCGGCATCGTGACCAACCGCAACTCGATCCCGGCCGACCCCAACGGCGCCTGGTACACCTCGGGCATCCGGCTCGGCACCCCGGCGTTGACCACCCGGGGGCTGGGCCCGGCGGAGATGGACGAGATCGCCGACATGATCCACACCGTGCTGTCGGCGGCGCAGCCGGCGGCGGCCAAGGACGGCTCGCCGTCGAAGGCGCGGTACACCCTCGACCCGGCGGTGGCGGAGCGGATCTCCCGTCGGGCGGCGGACATGATGGCGGACCATCCCCTGTACCCGTCGGTGGACCTGGGCTGAGTCCGGCGGTGCGCCATGGCGGAGCACGGCGGCGCCACGGCCGGCCGCCCCGGACGGTGGCCGGCGCCCCGGCGCGGGCCGGCACCCGCCACGCCCGGCACCGGACCGGACCCGGCGGCGGGGGCGGGGCCGCTCGCGGTGCCTCCGCTGCCCAGGGTGGAGGGTGGCTTCCGTACGGTGCTGGCGGATCCGCCGTGGCGCTTCCGTAACCGGACCGGCAAGGTCGCACCGGAGCACCGCCGGCTGGACCGGTACGACACCATGACGCTGGACGAGGTGTGCGCGCTGCCGGTCGCCGACCGGGTGGCCGACGACGCGCACCTGTACCTGTGGGTGCCCAACGCCCTGCTGCCCGAGGGCCTGCGGGTGATGGAGGCGTGGGGGTTCCGGTACGTCACCAACCTGGTGTGGGCCAAGCGGCGGCGCGACGGCGGCCCGGACGGCCGCGGGGTGGGCTTCTACTTCCGCAACGTCACCGAGTTGATCCTGTTCGGGGTACGCGGGACGCTGCGGACGCTGCCGCCGGCCCGCCGGCAGGTCAACATGATCGAGTCGCGCAAGCGGGAACACTCCCGCAAGCCCGACGAGCAGTACGCGTTGATCGAGGCGTGCTCGCCGGGGCCGTACCTGGAGCTGTTCGCCCGCTACCCGCGCCCCGGGTGGGCGTCGTGGGGCGCGGAGGTGGGCCGGGTGCCGCGCGGGCGGAGGTACGCCGGGTACGGCGGTGGGGAGATCACCTCCCGGTCGGGATGAACGCCGACACGGGCATCATGTCCGTCAATGTGTAACAGGTTCATCACTCTGGCGATCGAGATCGCAACCGTGTCATGCTGTCGGGCGTGGTGGACGTACCCAGACTGGAGCCGCACCGGCGGCTGAGCGACGCCGAGCGGAAGCGGATCGGTGAGGTGCTGCGGCGCGAGTACGAGGCCGGGCGCAGTGTCCGGGAACTGTGCGCGGACACCGGCTACAGCATCGGGCGGGTGAGGCGGTTGCTCATCGACGCCGGAGCCACCTTCCGGCCGCGGGGCGGCGCCCGGCGGCGCCGCACCTCGACCTCGACGTCGTCCGCCGGCTAGGCGACCGCGGTCCCACCGGGTCGGCCACACCGTCCGGGCACCCGGTGCGGTACCAGGGACACCCGCCTTGCATACCGTGCGTCCACCACGAGGAGACCCCGGGTCTACACCGACTCGGCGGGCGCGGATTTGGATCATGTATCGCCTCCGGTCGGCCTGTGCGCTCTCGTCGACCAGTGTGTCGAGCCGGTCGACCTGAACCTCGACGACACAGAACCGCGCATGGTCTGAGCGGCCGGCTCCGGCCGGCGTTGAAAAGGCCCCTTCCGGGCGGTCGGCCCGCCGGGGCGTCGGCTCCCGCCGGTGGTGGTAACTCGTCTCCCTCCGCCGTCGCCTGGGATGCCTGATGGTGGGAACGACCCACGCCGGCTGTTCGTGCTGGTGCAGACTCGTTACCATCGGCGCCACGTCACCGACCACCGCGAGGGAGCAGCCATGTTCGGCTCCGACGACCGCCGACCACCGGCCACCGGCACGACCCTCGACGACTACACCGATCGGTACGCGCAGCGGATCCGGGGCATGACCGCTTCGGAGATCCGGGCGCTGTTCGCGGTCGCCAGCCGGCCGGAGGTGGTCTCCCTGGCGGGCGGCGCCCCCTACGTCTCCGCCCTGCCGCTGGACGCGGTCGGGGAGATGCTCTCCCGGCTCGCCGTCGACCACGGCGCCACCACCCTTCAGTACGGGGTGGGTCAGGGCACGCCAGAGCTACGGGAGCGGATCTGCGAGGTGATGGCCGACGCCGGCATCGACGGCGAACTCGGTGCGTCGCCGGAGGACGTGGTGGTCACCGTCGGCGGCCAGCAGGCGCTCGACCTGGTGTCCCGGCTCTTCCTCGACCCCGGCGACGTGGTGATCGCCGAGGGACCGACATACGTGGGGGCGCTCGGCGCGTTCCAGGCGGCCCAGGCCCGGGTCGTGCACGTGGCCATGGACGACGACGGGCTGATCCCGGAGGCGCTGGAGGAGGCGATCGCCGCGGTCGCCGCGGCCGGGCAGCGGGCCAAGTTCCTCTACACCATCCCGACCTACCAGAACCCGGCCGGGGTCACCCTCAGCGGAGCGCGTCGGGAACGGGTGCTCGAGATCTGCGAGCGGGCCGGGTTGCTGGTGGTGGAGGACGACCCGTACGGCCAGCTCGGCTTCGCCGGCGACCCGCCGCGGCCGCTGCGGGCCCGCCGTCGCGACGGCGTGTTCTACCTGTCGACGTTCTCCAAGACCTTCGCACCGGGCCTGCGGATCGGCTGGATCCTGGCCCCGCCGGCGGCCCGCGAGAAACTGGTCATCGCCTCCGAGGCGCAGATCCTCTGCCCGAGCGCGTTCGCCCAGGCGGCCGTCACCGCGTACCTGTCCACCATGCCGTGGCGGGAGCAGATCAAGGTGTTCCGGGAGATCTACCGGGAGCGGCGGGACGCGATGCTGGACGCGCTGACGGCGCTCATGCCCGAGGGGGTGACCTGGACGCGGCCGGACGGCGGCCTGTTCGTCTGGGCGACCCTGCCGGAAGGGTTGGACGCCAAGGCGATGCTGCCGCGGGCGTTGCGGGAGCGGGTGGCCTACGTGCCGGGTACCGGGTTCTTCGCCGACGGTTCCGGCGCGGCCCACATGCGGCTCAACTTTTCGTACGCGTCGCCGGAGCGGATCCGGGAAGGGATCCGCCGGCTGGCCGGGGTGATCGAGCAGGAGCTCGCGATGCGGTCGGTGTTCGGGACGCTCACGGTGCCGGGCGACCGGCCGGCGTCCGGGTCGACCCGGCCCGGCGGGTTCACTGAACCACCCCCGCCGCCGACCGGGAACATGCCGTGACCCCACGGGTACTGGTCATCGCCGGGGGCCTCTCCCACGAGAGGGAGGTCTCCCTGCGGTCCGGGCGACGGGTGCTCGACGCGCTGCAGACCGCCGGCCTGGAAGCCGACCTGTGCGACGCCGATGCGACGCTGCTGCCGACCCTGGAGGCGGATTCGCCGGACGCGGTGGTGATCGCGCTGCACGGCGCCTCGGGGGAGGACGGCTCGCTGCGGGGGGTGCTCGACCTGTGCGGGGTGCCGTACGTCGGCGCAGACGCCCGGGCGGCGCGACTGGCGTGGGACAAGCCGTCGGCGAAGACCGTGCTCCGAGAGCACGGCATCCCGACGCCGGACTGGGTGGCGCTGCCGCACGAACGCTTCTCGGAACTGGGCGCGGAGGCGGTGCTCGGGCGGATCGTCGACCGGCTCGGGATGCCCCTGATGGTCAAGCCGGCGCAGGGCGGCTCAGGGCTGGGCGCGGCCGTGGTCCGCGAACGTGCCGGGCTGCCGGCGGCGATGGTGGGCTGCTTCGCCTACGACTCGACCGCACTGATCGAGCGGTTCGTGCCGGGCGTCGACGTGGCGGTCTCCGTGCTCGATCTGGGCGACGGCCCGCGGGCGCTGCCGGCGGTGGAGATCGTCCCCAACAGCGGGGTGTACGACTACGCCGCGCGCTACACCCCCGGGATGACGACCTGGCACACCCCCGCCCGCCTGGAGTCCGCGCTGGCCGACCGGGTGGCCGCGGTGGCGTTGGACGCCCACCGCGCCCTCGGCCTTCGCGACCTGTCCCGGGTCGACCTGATCGTGGACGAGGCGGGGGAGCCCCACGTCCTGGAGGTGACGGTGGCTCCCGGCATGACCGAGACCTCGCTGCTGCCGATGGCGGTACGGGCGGCCGGACTCGACCTCGGCGAGGTGTTCGCGCGCCTGGTGACGCTGGCTGCCGAACGCGGAGCGTGAGACCGGCAGACGCCGGCGCCGGCGCCTGTTACACGTGAAACCGCGCACCACCATGGCCGGCTCCTCGGCTGACCGGGGAGCACCCGACCGCGCCTGTCGTGCCGGGGCGTGACTCGCGGCCGACTGTCCCTCGCCGGTGCCGCGGGGCCACCCGCGGCTGTCGGCCGGCTCCGGTTTCACGTGAAACGTGGCCCGCCGCCGCCAGCCCGGTGCCGTGTGAATCGGCGCCAGCTCGTGCGCGTGGATCGTCGCCGTCGCGCCTGGTGCGCCGGTCGCCACCGTGGACCGCGCCGTGGACGCCCCTGTCGCGGCCGGTGCGGGTGCGGCGCGGTGTACATCAGACGCGGAGACGAGCATCCGCCATCGGCAAACGACGCTGACGGGCCGCCCGGCCGTCGTCCGCGGCGGGGGCCAGGCGCCATCCGTCGCGTCCCGTGAAGCACGCCGCGCCGGCCCACCCTCAGCGGCGGCGCGCCGCCCGGTCGAGCCCGGCCTCCCCGTGGTCGCGTCAACGTCGATGGCATGGTTTCACGTGAAACAGGGAGCCGGCCATCCGTCGGCGTCGGGAGCGGTCGCGGCGGCTGTTTCACGTGAAACAGGCGCCCGCCGGGCCGCCGTGGTCGTCGTCCCGATCGGCCAGAAGGTGCGCGTCGTCGCCGGCCACGGCTGCGCGGAGCGGAAGAACCGACGCCTGGTTTCACGTGAAACCACACCGGGGCCGGGCGACGCCACCGCCCTCCGGTAACACAGGGTCACCCCGACCCGCCACCCGGACCTCGTGCGCGACCACCACCGGAGGCGCCGCGCGCGTACCGGGCGCACCGTCCGGGCGGAGCGGCTCCGGCCTACCCGGGCCGCGACGCCGGCTACTCAGCCCGCCTGGTCCGCGGTCTCCGTGGAGCCGTCCGTCGCCGCGCGCTGCTGTGGAACGCCGCCCGCTGCGGCGCCGTCGGCGGAGCCGTCCACGGCGCCGTTGGCCGACCCGGCGTCCGGCACCGACCCGGTTCGGTCCGTCGTGCCTGTCTCGTCGGCGGGACCGGTCCCGTTGGTCGGAGCTGGTCCGCCGGTCGCCGCCTCCGCGGGGTCGGCCGCCGCAGCGGCGTCGGTTCCGGCGTCGACGGATCCGTCCGCCTCGGACTGCCGCGCCTCCTCGTCGAGGACGGTGGCGATCTCGGAGTCCGACAGCTTGGCCAGGTCCTCGAACGAGGACGGCGCCTTCCACTGGATCCGCGGCGGCTCCGCGAGCGGCGTACCGCCGAACTCCGCCAGCCACGCGGCCACCAACGCCAGGTTCTCCCGCCATTTCGCCTCGGGCACCGGCGGCAGGATCTCGTCCCAGAGGGTGAGGAACGTGCCGCGCAGCTGCAGCCGCCCGTACGGCCGGGCGAGGAACCAGATGTGCAGGTGGGCGGCGCCGTCCCCCCACCGGTTGACGTGGACCCTGGCCACACCGTCCAACGAGCGGATCGCGCGCTCCAGTCGGACGATCATCACCCCGAGTTCGGCGGCGAGCATGTTCGGCAGGTCACCCAGGTCCAGGTGGGAGCGGGACTCCAGGATCAGCACCATGGGCAGCCCACCGGGCTTGTCCAGGCTCCGCACCCGCCAGTGTTCGTTGACCCAGATGTACGCGTCGTCAGGCGTGTGGCACTTGGGACAGTCGGCGGGATCCTCACCGCGGCGGGGCGGCTCCACCGGGACGGGCTCCGCCAGCGGCTTCACCCGGAAGTCGCCTTCGAACGGGAACGAGGACCACTTGACGAACGAGGGGAGGGGCCTCTCGGACACGCTGTCGAGACTATCGGACCGACCGCCTCCCGCGGGGCCCCACGGGGCGCGCCCGGGACCCGGCGGGACCGCCCACCGCGCCCCGGCACCCACCGCATGACGGTCGCACACCCCTCGTGTACCGCCCTCACACGATCGTCATCCACAGGCCGACGTACGCGTTGACGTTGTGTTTCACGTGAAACCGTCACACCTGTGGATAACTTCTGTGGAGAACCACCGGCCCTCCGTGGAGAACCACGGTCGTGTCACCTGGGCCGGGATGGCCTAGGCTGGCACCCGGACGAGGACGGAGGGGACGTGGAACGGACGAGGAACGACGACACGGAACCCACGCCGGATGACCGACTGCCGGTCGACCCCGGCGCGGTGCGCGCATCCGACGAGGAACGCGAGAGAGTCGCCGCGCTACTCGGCGAGCACGCCGCCCTCGGTCGGATCACCCTCGGGGAACTGGAGGAGCGGGTCGGCCGCGCGTACGCCGCGACCACCCGGGCCGAGCTGGCCGCGCTGACCGCCGACCTGCCGGAGCTGCCGAGGCCGACCGAGCCGACCACGAAGCGGCGTACCCGCCGGTGGTTGGTGGCCATCTTCGGCGGCTCCAACCTGACCGCCCGCCACCGGCTGGCCGAGCGCCTGAACGTCGTCTCCCTGTTCGGCGGGGACGAGCTCGACCTGCGGAACGCGCAGATCGACGGTCGGGAGATCACGATCAACACGTTCGCGATCTTCGGCGGCACCACCATCTACCTGCCGGACAGTCTCGACGTGGAGCTCAGCGGCTTCGCCCTGTTCGGTGGCAACGACGAACTGGGCAGTACGCGTCCGCCCCGGCCCGATGCGCCGCAGGTCCGTGTCCGCTCCATCGCGATCTTCGGCGGCGTCACCGTGTGGCGGCTGCCGGCGGAGGCGAGCGGGATGAGTCTGAAGGACGCCCGCCGGTTCGCGAAGGAGTTGAGTCGGCAGACGCGGCGGGAGATCACCCCACGCCGAGCCGACTCCCGGGAGATCGGCTCCCGGTAGCGCGTCGGGGATCCGACTGTCGGGTGCAAGACGGACAGGGGCCGGGGGGGGGCGGGGGGCCGCCCCCCCCCCGCCCCCCGCCCCGCCACACCCCCCCGGGGGCG
>CAZSNW010000040.1:0-7624 GCA_964608245.1 uncultured Micromonosporaceae bacterium | reverse complement strand
GGGCGGCGCACGGCGCCCGGTCGCGCGGCGGGGACCCCCCTGGGGGGGGCACGCCGGACTGGGGCGGGGGGGGCGCGGTCGACCGCGCCCGCCCGGCCCCGTCGACGTCACTCCCCGTCGGGTTCCGTGGTCGGGGGCACCAGCGGCGTCTCGCCGGGCTCGATCCCGATCAGGCTGACGATCCGCTCCAGGTCGTCCACGGTGGCGAATTCGATCGTGATCCGCCCCTTGGTGCGCCCCAGATCCACCTTCACCCGGGTGTCGAAGCGGTCGGAGAGCCGCTCGGCGAGTTCCGCCAGCGCCGGCGAGTGCGCCCTGGGCCGCCGCCGGCGTTGACGCGGCCGCTCCTCGGTCCCGGCGAGGATCAGCGCCACCGCCTCCTCGGTCGCCCGCACCGACATGCCCTCGGCGACGATCCGCCGGGCCAGCTCCTCCTGCTGCTCCGGCGTCTCCAGGGCGAGCAGGGCGCGGGCGTGTCCGGCCGAGAGCACACCGGCCGCCACCCGGCGCTGCACCTGCGGGGGCAGGTTCAGCAGTCGGATGGTGTTGGAGATCTGTGGCCGGCTCCGCCCGATCCGGCGGGCGAGCTCCTCGTGGGTGACTCCGAACTCCTCCAGCAGCTGCTGGTAGGCGGCCGCCTCCTCCAGCGGGTTGAGGTCGACCCGGTGGATGTTCTCCAGCAGCGCGTCGCGCAGCATCGCGTCGTCCCGGGTGTCCCGCACCAGCGCCGGGATGGTCTCGCGGCCGGCCGCCTGCGCGGCCCGCCACCGGCGCTCGCCCATGACGAGCTCGTACTTGTCCACGGCGATCTCGCGGACGACCACCGGTTGGAGGACCCCGACCTCCCGGATCGAGGCGGTGAGCTCGGCCAGCGCCTCCTCGTCGAACGTCTGACGGGGCTGACGCGGATTGGGTGTGATCGACGACAGGGGCAGCTCGGCCAGTCGCACACCCGGTACCGGCGCCAGCCCGTCGGCGGGCTGGCCGGCTGCGGCCGTCGCAATGGTCAGCGTGTCAGCAGTCGGGATCAGGGCACCGAGGCCGCGTCCGAGACCTCCCCGGGGCCGGCTCTTCATCGTTCCTCTCCCAACCTCGCACCTCGTTCGGCGATCTCCAGAGCGGCCTCGAAGTAGCTGGTCGCGCCCCGGGAACCCGGATCATAGGTCATCACCGACTGGCCGTAGCTGGGTGCCTCCGACACCCGGACGTTCCGCGGGATCACCGCCTTGAGCACCTTGTCGCCGAAGTGGTTGCGGACGTCCTGCTCGACCGCGTCCGCCAGCCGGGTCCGACCGTCGTACATGGTGAGCAGGATCGTGGTGATCTCCAGGTCCGGGTTCAGGTGCGCACGGACCATGTTGATGTTGTTGAGGAGCTGGTTGAGCCCTTCCAGCGCGTAGTACTCGCACTGGATCGGGATCAGCACCTCGCGGGCCGCGACCAGGGCGTTGACGGTGAGCAGCCCCAGCGAGGGCGGGCAGTCGATGAACATGTAGTCGTACTCGTCCGGGTACGCGGCGATCGCGCGCGCGAGTCGCGACTCCCGGGCCACCATCGACACGAGCTCGATCTCCGCACCGGCCAGGTCGATGGTCGCGGGGACGCAGACGAGGTTGGGGATCCCCTCGACCTGCTGCGCCACCTCCTTGAGCGGGACGCCCCCGACCAGGCAGTCGTAGATGTCGGGCACCCCGGCGTGGTGCGGCACGTTGAGCCCGGTCGAGGCGTTGCCCTGCGGGTCCAGGTCGATGACGACCACCCGGTTGCCGTGCAGCGCCAGCGCCACCGCCAGGTTCACCGTGGTGGTGGTCTTGCCGACCCCGCCCTTCTGGTTGGCCACGGTCATGATCCGCGGGTGGCGGGGGCGGGGCATGGTCACCTTGCCGCTCGGATTGAGAATCTGCACGGCTCGCATCGCCTCCACCGCCAGCGGCGGGTCGTCACCGTCATCAGGGCTGATCGCGGCCGGCAGCTCATCCAACTCGTCCGACCGGAGTCCGCTCTCGTACGCGTCGGTCCCGGTCGGGGCTGCCGGGCCGACCAGCGGCGACGGACCGATCTCCGCCTGCGCGGGTGCGCCGACCGGAGTGTGCGTATCCGGCCCACCGGCCGGAGCGGCCGGTGGGTGTCCGACGACGGGACCGGACGGGGTACCGGACGTGGGCCGGGGGGACGGCTCCGACCCGGCGCCGGTCGCGCCATCGGTCACCGTCGGCTCCCGGGACGGGGCCGGTTGCGGAGCCGGGGTGGGTCCCGCCTGGGCAGGGGTGGGCTGGACCGGCACGGACGGCCGCGGGTCGCCGGCCGGCGGACCACCGTCAGCCGCCGCCACCTGCACGCCCGCCGGTGCCGGCGCGGGCGAAACGGACGTCGGTGCCGGGGTGGGCGTACCGACCGAGGGCGTACCGACCGGTTGCGCTGTGTCCACACCGGACATGGCTCCGGCACCGGCTGCCGGCGCGCCGGTCACGGTCGGCGACGGCAGGGACGTCGGGACCGGGGCCACCGGAGGGGTCCCATCGTCGGGTCGGCCGTGGTCGTCACGGCCCTGCCCACCGACGGTCCGGTCGCCGGAGTCACCGTCGCGGACGAGGCGGCTCGCCGACGTCACCAGCCTCGGACGCCCGACCATCGGCCCCGGAGAGACCGGTGGCCACTCAAGCGGGGAGACGATCGAACCCGGCGGCGGCGACGCGGTGCCGCGCGCCGATGTTTCACGTGGAACCATGCGGGACGGGCCGGCTCCACCGACATCGTCAATCATGTCTCCGTACACCGTGTCTTCCTTGTCGCCGCCACGGGGCACACCACCGGGTGCGCCGGCGGTGGATCGCCGTCGTCTGTGACACCCCGGGAACCCGTCGGCCCGCAACCGGGGTGTCGGTCGTACCTCCGTCCGTGAGCCTACGGCGCCGACTGTCGGGACGCTACGCCGGTTCGGTCGGTTTCCCACAGGTACGGTACCGGGGCACCCCGGCAGCCCGTGGCATTTATCGAGTTCGATGCTGGTCAGTGTCGTCGGGGCCGACCCCGGTCGGTCCGGCGGCGCGGGGCCCCGCGTCGGTCACCGTCGCGACCCGACGTCCGCACAGGACGGCCGGCCCGGTGCCGCACGATCTCGACCACCACCGTCGGGGGATCCACCACCCCGGTCCCACAGCGACGGACGACCGGGACACCGCCACCGGCGGCCGCCACCGCGTCCCGGTGCGCGGCCACCTCCGCCTCCGCGGAGGCACCCTTCACCGCCAGTACCCGACCGCCCGCCTCCACCAGCGGAAGGCACCAGCGGGCCAACCGGTCCAGCGGTGCCAACGCCCGGGCCACCGCCACGGCCGCCTCCGGGATCCGACCGGGCGCCTCCTCCGCCCGGCACCGCGCCACGCGTACCCGGTCGGACAGACCGAGGTCGGCGACCACCTCGGCGAGGAAGGCCACCCGGCGGGCCATCGGCTCCACCAGCATGAGCCGGAGATCCGGTCGGGCGAGCGCCAGCACCACCCCGGGCAGCCCGGCGCCGGAGCCCACGTCGGTGACCGTGACGCCGCGGTCGATCAGCTCGGCCACCACGGCGCAGTTGAGCAGGTGCCGGTCCCAGATCCGGGGCGCCTCCCGGGGACCGACCAGTCCCCGGACCACCCCCTCGGTGACCAGCCACCGGGCGTACCGCTCCACCAACGGCAGCCGGTCGCCGAACAGCGCGGCGGCGACCGGCGGCGCCGGCGGGACCACCGCGGTGTCCTCCGACCCCGCCCGACCCGGAGGCCCCGCCGACGCGGAGACACCGGAAGCCGCCGGCCGGTCCGGCGCCGGGTCGGGGTGGTCGGGCGGGCCGCCGTCGCGGCTCACGCCGGCCGCACCACGATCCGACGGTTGGGCTCCACCCCGTGGGACTCGCTGACCACGTCCTCGAGCGGGTTGATCACGTCGTGGACGCACTTGCGCTCGAACGCGTTCATCGGCTCCAGCTTCACCGGCTCACCGCGCGCGCGTACCCGCTCCACGGCCTGGCGCGCCACCGCGGCGAGCTCCTGGCGCCGCCGCCGCCGGTAGCCGCCGATGTCGATCATGAGGCGACTGGGGAGGCCCGTGCGGCGGAACACCGCGAGCCGCGCCAGCTCCTGCAGCGCCTCGAGGGTGGCGCCCCGGTCCCCGATCAGCATGTCGAGCCGGCCCCCGACCACCTCGACCACCGGACGGTCACCCGACACCATCTCGTCGATGTCACCGTCCATGTCGAGGATGTCCAGCAGCCCCTCCAGGTAGTCGGCGGCGATCTCGCTCTGCTCGAACAGCTCGTCCTCGGAGAGTCCGGCGGCGGTCGCCGACGACTCGGACGCGGGGGAGTCGGCGGCGGCCTCCGGACCGGCGGTGTCGTCCTGCGGCGCCCCGGCCCCGCCCGTCTCCGCCGGCGGGTGTCGCATCTCGGTCACTTCGTCACTCGTCCCCTCTACGGCCGTTGGGGTTCCACCGGTACGCGTACCACGCCCGTCGCTGACCGGGGGTCACTTCTTGCGCGGGGTGGAGCTTCGTCGCTTCGGCGGCAGGTTCTTCGACGGGGAGACACGCTTGGGCGGCACGTTGCGCACCGGCTTGGCGCCCGGCTTGGGGGCGAGCAGGCGCCCGTCGACCGCCGGCCGCTCTTCCGCCTTGCCCGCGCCCGCCTTCCCGGTGGCGGCCCGCGGACCACCCGCGCCGCCGCCGGCGGTCGCGGCCGCGGTCTGCAAGGGCGGGTACTTGCGGAGCACCCACTGCTGCTGGCCGAGCGAGAACAGGTTGTTGACCACCCAGTAGATGATCACGGAGATCGGGAAGAACGCGCCCGAGAACAGCAGCATCAGCGGGATGCCGTACACCATCAGTCGCTGGATCATCCGCTGCGCCGGGTCGGCGGCCCAGCCCCCGCCCCGCCGGATCATCTGCCGGCTGGACAGGTAGGTGGTGATCACCATGAGGATGGTCAGCACCCCGGCCACCAGCCGGACGGTGGTGAGGCTGGTCCCCATCTCCGCCAGCGGCAGGTCCCGCTTGAACCAGCCGCCCTCGAAGAACACCGCGGCGATGGGGGCGTTGAACAGCTTCGCGTTGGCGGCGCTCTCGTAGACGTTCAGGGTCCAGCCGTAGAGCTCGATGTTGGACGCGTCGATGATCCGGTCGACGATCGACGGGTCGGGCGGGTCGCCGGCCTGGTCGGCGATCCGCTGCTCGACGATGCGCGGCCGGTTCGGGTCCAGCCGGCGGCCGAGGATCCAGAACAGCGAGATGAAGACCGGGACCTGCAGGAAGATCGGCAGGCACCCCATCAACGGGTTGACCCGCTCCTCCCGGTAGAGCTTGAGCATCTCCTGCTGGAGGGCTTCCCGGTCGTTCCCGTACTTCTCCTGCAACTCCTTGATCTTGGGCTGCAGCGCCTGCATCGCCCGCTGCGAGCGGATCTGCCGGACGAACAGCGGGAACAGGATCACCCGGACGGTGATCACCAGGAAGATGATGGCCAGGACCCATTCCCAGTCGGTGGCCAGGAAGTCCCCGACCCCCAACCACACGAACAGGTCGTGCCACCGCAGCATGATGAAGCTGATGGCGGTGTACAGCCAGTTCAGCACCGGGCAGCTCCCGTCACTTCTCAGCCGGGCCGGCGGGCACCGGGTCGTATCCGCCGGGGTGGAACGGATGGCAGCGCAGCAGGCGCCAGACCGCCAGGCCGGTCCCCTTGAGCACACCGTGCCGCGCCAGCGCCTCCAGCGCGTACGCGCTGCACGTCGGGTAGAACCGGCAGCGCGCCGGCAGCACCGGGCTCAGCCACCGACGGTACGCGATGATCGGCAGCGCCAGCAGCCGGCCTCCGCCACGGGTGGGGACCGGGACGGTCGCCGGGTGCGGCGCGCTCACGACGCGCTCCGGGCTCTGGACCCCGCGCCGAGGGCGGTGCGCAGCGCGCCGACCAAATCGGCCCGCAGCGCCGCGTAGCTCGCCTCCGCCGACGGCGGCAGCGCCCGTACCACCACGGTCGCGCCGCCCGGCAGCTCGTCGAGGTGGTCGCGCAGCAGGTGCCGCAGCCGGCGGCGGACCCGGTTGCGGACCACCGCACCACCCACCGCGCGCGACACCACGAAGCCGGCGCGGGGTGGCGTGGTGTCGGAGGCGAGGTCACGGCGCAGGTGCACCACCAGGGTGCGGCGGCCGGCCCGACGGCCACCGCGGACCGTCGCCGCGAAGTCGCGACGGCGACGCAGACGGTGGGCGGTGGGCAGCATCTTCCGACCGGTGGTCCCGGGTGGGTTCAGGGGGTCAGGCGGGCGCGGCCCTTGGCACGACGGGCGGCGAGGACGGCCCGGCCGCCGCGGGTGCGCATGCGCGCCCGGAAGCCGTGGGTCTTGGCGCGACGCCGGTTGTTGGGCTGGAAAGTGCGCTTCACGTCTGCTCCCGGATCGAGGATTGGTCGGAAGGAGGCTCACCGGCCGGGTCTGCGCTGCGCACGGCGGACACTCGGCCAGCCAGTAACGTTACCACCGGTGCTACAGGCCCGCGCAGGTCGGGCGCCGGCGCCCGGGCGGCCCCCGGCACGGGGCCGGCGGGTGACCACCCTGGTCGCCGGCTCCTGGCGTACCACGCCGCGCCGTGACGCCGGCTGACAGGAGAGACAGTAACGGCATTACCGGCAAAGGTCGCAGACGTCGCACTCGCCGGTTGTCGACCTGTGGACAACACTGTTAACGTGCGCCTCTGCCGGGCACAACGGGCGTCCCGGGCCACACGCGGCCGGAGGACACGGAGGCCGTCGCCACCGCCGTGATCCCTCCTCTGACCTGCGTGTCCGTCCGGGCACACCGTACCGGCGCCACCGTGACGGCGCCGAGCCGGCTGGTGCACAGGCTGTGGAAACTGATGCACAGGCTGTGGAAAACGTGTGGACAACGACCGGTCGGTCAGGACGCCGGACAGCGTGCCGGCGAGGGGGGTGGACCCGCAGTGGGACAGGCCACGACTGGTGGGCCGGGCAGCGACCCGCAGCTGGCTGCGGTATGGCAGGACGTCACCGAACGCATCCTGGGTGAGCTCGTCTCCGCCCAGCAGCGCGCCTACCTGCGCCACGCCCGGCTGACCGCGATCGTGCAGGACACCGCCCTGCTGGCGGTGCCCGACTCGTTCATCCGCGACCAGATCGAGTCCCGGCTGCGTCCGGTGATCACCGAAGCGCTGTCACGGGCGCTCGGTCGACCGGTGCAGGTGGCGGTCACCCTCGCCATGCCGGAGCCGGCCGAGACCACCTACTCCGTCGCCGCCGACGACGACGCCGGCTCCCGCCGGCCGTCGCCCACCCCCGCCGGCGCCGGGACGGCCGGCCCGGTGCCCTACCCTCGGCAGGCGGTCCGGCCCGGCGACAGTGGCCCGGGCCGCATCGGCTCCACCCCGACCGGTGGCAGCAACCGGCTCAACCCCAAGTACACCTTCGAGACGTTCGTCATCGGCTCCTCCAACCGGTTCGCCCACGCGGCGGCGGTGGCGGTCGCCGAGATGCCCGCCAAGGCGTACAATCCGCTGTTCATCTACGGCAGCTCCGGGCTGGGCAAGACGCACCTGCTGCACGCCATCGGCCACTACGCCTCGCAGCTGGGCAACG
>CAZSNW010000039.1:0-15711 GCA_964608245.1 uncultured Micromonosporaceae bacterium | reverse complement strand
ACCGACTTCCACGTCGACCCGTACGAGGAGCTCTTCTACCAGATCAAGGGCAACATGTTCGTCCGGGTGATGGTGGACGGCAAGCCGCAGGACATCCACATCCGTGAGGGCCAGATGTGGCTGCTGCCCGGCGGCGTGCCGCACTCCCCGCAGCGCCCGGAGGAGGGCTCGGTCGGCCTGGTGGTGGAGCGGGTCCGCAAGGAGGGGACGCTGGAGAAGTTCCAGTGGTACTGCCCGCAGTGCAACCACCTGGTCCACGAGGTGGAGCTGCAGGTACGCGACATCGTGGCGGACCTGCCGCCGGTGTTCAACGCGTTCTACGAGGACGAGAAGGCGCGTACCTGCGGCAACTGCGGCGCCCTGCACCCGGGCAAGAAGGCCTGACCGGCACGGTGGAGGTCATCGACGTCCACACCCACCTGGTTCCCCGCGGCTGGCCGGACCTGTCGACGGTGTGCGGCGGGTCCGGCTGGCCGTGGCTGCGGATCGACTCCGAGCGGTCCGCCATGATCATGGTGGGTGAACAGGAGTTCCGGCCGATCACCGCGACCGCCTGGGACCCGGCCACCCGGCTCGCCGACATGGACGACGACGGCGTCGGCATCCAGGTGGTCTCGCCGACCCCGGTGTTCTTCAGTTACGACCGGCCGGCGGCGCAGGCGGTGAAGGTGGCGCGCATCTTCAACGACCTCACGTTGGAGATCCTCGACGGCCATCCTCGGTTCGTCCCGTTCTGCCAGGTGCCGTTGCAGGACCCGGAGGCCGCCTGCGAGGAGCTGGACCGGTGCCTGGCCGCCGGGCACGTCGGGGTGGAGATCGGCAACCACGTCGGCGACCGGGACCTGGACGACGCGGGCATCGTGGAGTTCCTGCACCACTGCGCCGAGGTGGGCGCCCCGGTGCTGGTCCACCCGTGGGACATGCCCGGCGGCCCGCGGCTGGACCGCTGGATGGCGCGCTGGCTGGTGGGGATGCCGGCCGAGACCCACCTGTCGCTGCTGGCGATGGTGCTCGGCGGGGTGTTCGACCAGCTCCCGCCCACGCTGCGGATCTGCTTCGCCCACGGCGGCGGGAGTTTCCCGTTCTGGCTGGGCCGGGCCGACAACGCCTGGCACCGCCGAGGCGACGTGGTGCGCGGCCGATCGGCGCACCCGCCCAGCCACTACGTCGACCGGTTCTATGTGGACACTGTGGTGTTCTCGCAGCAGGCGCTCCGGCTGCTGGTGGACACCCTCGGCACCGAACGGATCCTGCTCGGCAGCGACTACCCGTACCCGTTGGGCGAGCGGCCGGCCGGTCGGGTGATCCGGGAAGCGGAGTTCCTGTCCGACGCCGACCGCGCCGCGTTGCTGGGCGGCAACGCCCGACGCTTCCTCGGCCGCTAGACGGCGAGCGGAGGGGCGTGCGGGGAGGCGGCGCCACCCCGCTCACCGGGCCCGGCGGTGAGCGGGGTGGCATGCTGGGAGGCATGGAGAAGACCACCGCCGATTTCTGGTTCGACCCGCTGTGCCCGTGGGCGTGGGTGACCTCCCGCTGGATCCTGGAGGTCGAGAAGGTACGCCCGGTCACCGCGCGGTTCCACGTCATGAGCCTGGCCGTGCTCAACGAGGGCCGGGACGTCTCCGAGGACTACCGCAAGCTCCTGGAGACCGCGTGGGGACCGGTGCGCGTGTGCACCGCCGCCGCCCAGCGCCACGGCATCGACGTGCTGCGTGGCCTCTACACCGCCATGGGCACCCGCATCCACATCCAGAAGCAGGAGCGCGGCCCGGAGCTGCTGGCCGCGGCGCTGACCGACGCGGGTCTGGACCCGGCACTCGCCGAGGCGGCCGACTCCACCGAGTACGACGAGGCGTTGCGCGCCAGCCACCGGGAGGGCATGGAGCCGGTCGGCAACGACGTGGGCACCCCGATCATCCACATCACCGGTCCGGACGGGACGCGGGGCGCGATCTTCGGCCCGGTGATCAGCCGGGTGGCGCGCGGCGAGGACGCCGGCCGGCTGTGGGACGCGGTGGCGACCCTGGCGACGATCCCCGGTTTCTCCGAGCTCAAGCGCGCGCGTACCGAGGGACCGCAGGTCGATTCCTGATCCGGTGTGGACCGGTCCGCACGAGAGGTGCGGACCGGTCCACGGTGTCACCGGTCGCCCTACGGCACCGTCACCGGTGCCGTCGGATTCATGCGCTCACTGACCGTCGCCTGCCGGTTCGCCCTCGGACGGCGCGTCGGTGCGCCGCCGGCCGGGCCGGGCGGACTGGACCTGCCGCCAGTGGTAGACGTAGGTCGGCACGCTGATGAGCAGCAGCGTGCCGTTGGTCACCAGGCTCAGGATCGTGCCGCGTCGCTCCGACTCCTCCAGCAGCTTCTCCTGGCGCTCCCGCTGTTCCGGCCTCATGTCGTCGGGGAAGTAGTACGCCTTCGGTTCGGGGTAGACGAGCGCCACCACGTTACGGACCAGGAAGACCCCGGCGAAGATCGTGATCACCAGGGTGATGAGGCAGACGACGTAGAGGTAGAGGTTCCGGAGGGTGAAACGGTCGGCGGACATGCGTACTCCTGTCAGGGGGCAGGGCGCCGAAGCGCCGGGTTGTCGGGAGAATACGCTGCGGCGCCCCCGGACGGTCAACGACCGGCCGACACCCGGCGTACCGGGACGTGACGCGCCACCACGTGCCGCACCGGCCCGGTCGCCCGCCAGGCGGTCCGCAGCACCGCGTACGACAGGTAGGCGTCCTTGGCGATCAGCTTGTGCTTGAGACCGGCGATCCCCCGCGGCGTCGGGTAGCCCTCCGCCGGCAGCCGGCGACGGTAATCGGCGGCCGCCCGGGCGAAGAAGGTGCGCCGCAGGTGACCCGGTAGCCGCCGGGGGTGGCCGGCGATCACCAGGTAGTGGTCGATCATCAACCGGAACAGCTGCGGCCGGTACCGCCAGTGCCGCCGGTCGCGCTCCACCAACGCCCACAGCCGGTCGTACTGGTCGAACACCTCCAGGTGCCGAGGGCTCACCGAGGAGGTGATGGCGCCGTCGCCGCCCCGCTGCCGGTAGCAGTAGCAGGTCCGGTCCAGCACGTCGATCCGCCCGGCGTGGAGCAACAGCACGTGCGAGAACAGCCCGTCCTCGTACCAACCCTCGCTGAAACGCAGTCCGCGGGTCTCCAGCAGCTCCCGGCGGGCGATCTTGGTGCACGCCGAGTGGGGCAGTCGCAACAGCTCCGGCCGCTCGGCCAGCGGACCGGGCGGCCCGTTGCGGTGCCCCACGATCGTGCTCGGCAGCCGGGTCACCGCACGCCCGTCCGGGTGCACCTCGGCGTGGCCGACCACGAGCACGTCCGGCCGGACCCGCTGCAGGCGGTCCAGCACCGCGGTCACCGCACCGTCGGGCAGCCAGTCGTCGACGTCGACGAACCACACGTACCGCCCCCGGGCCTGCGCCAGCCCGGCGTTGCGCGCCGGGCCGAGCCCGGTGTTGGTGGGAAGGTGCAGCACCCTCACCCGGGGATCACGTCGGGCGTACGCGTCGAGCAGCGCGCCGCTGCCGTCCGGGGAGGCGTCGTCGACCGCCACCACCTCGACACGCTCGTCGGTGCCGGCCAGCACCGAGTCCAGGCACCGGTTCAGGTACGGTTCGGCCCGCCAGACGGGCACGACGACCGTCAACCAGGGAGGACTGCCCGTCACGCCCTCCACCGTACGGCGGCGGCCGCACGATTCGACGGTGTTCATCCGGACCTACACCGGTCCGGGGGAAAAATCCGTTCCGGCCCACGCGCGGTCCGGTGCTGCGGCGGTCCGGTGGGGGTCGGCGCGGCGGTCCGGTACCGAACGGCGGGTCAGTCGGAGCGGTCGAACAGCGCCATCGCCAGGCCGAGCAGCGCCGCCGTGAACCCGACCGCCACCAGCACCTGGACGCCGACCGGCAGCTCCCAGCCGAACCAGGTGAGCCCCGCCGCCAGCGACTGACGGGTCTCCTCGGACACCGTCAGGTGGTCGAACACCGCGCTGCGCATCGGCTGCACCACATAGGTCAGCGGGCTCAGGCGTACCGCCACGCCCAGCCACTGGGGCAGGTCCGCCACCGGGAACAGCGCCCCGGACAGGAACATCATCGGCAGGATGATCATCTGGGCGGTGGGCATGGCCGCCTGGACCTGCCGCATCCGGGTCGACACCAGCACCCCGAGCGTGGTCAGCATGAACGACGCCACGAACAGCAGCGCCAGCAGCTCCACCAGCAGCAGCGGGTGGTAGGGCACGCCGACCAGGCCGGCCAGCGCCAGCAGGATCACGCTCTGCAGGGTCGCCACCGTGGCGCCGCCCAGGCACTTGCCGGCGATGATCGAGAAGGTGCTCACCGGGGCGACGAGCATCTCCCGCAGGAACCCGAACTCCCGGTCCCACACCAGCGACACCCCGGCGAACGAGGCGGTGAACAGCACCGAGATCGCCAGCACCCCCGGGAACAGGAAGGTGGTGAAGGCGACGTCCTCGCCGGTGTCGACCAGCCGGCCCAGCCCCGGACCCATGATGAACAGGAACAGCAGCGGCTGCAGCAGCAGGGCGAACATGCGGGCCCGGTCGTGCCGGAACCGGATCATCTCCCGCCGCCACACCACGAACAGCGCCCGCAGCTGGTGGCCGAGCCCGCCGACCGGGCGGCGCTCACGCGTACCCGTCGTCACCGTCGCGGTGCTCACCAGCGCCCCCGCGCCCGTCCGGCCGCCACCAGCTGCAGCGGGTGCGGCGCCGCCTGGTCGGAGTCCCGGATGGTCCGCCCGGTGTACGCGAGGAACACGTCGTCGAGGCTGGGCCGGGTCACCGTCACCGTGCGGACCTCCACGTCGAGACTGGCGATGAGCTTGGGTACGAACTCGGCGCCGCCGGGCACCGCGAAGGTGACCATGCCGTCGTGGATCGACGCGTCCACGCCGAACACCTCCTTCAGCCGCCGTACCGCGGCCTGGTCGTCCCGGGTGGAGACCTGCACCCGGTCGGCGCCGATGCCCGCCTTGAGCTCCTCCGGACTGCCCATCGCCACGATCCGACCGTGGTCGACGATCGCGATCCGGTCGCAGTGCTCGGCCTCCTCCAGGTAGTGGGTGGTGAGGAAGACCGTCACCTGTTCGGTGGCGCGAAGACCCGTGAGGTACTCCCAGATGGCGGTGCGGGTCTGCGGGTCCAGTCCGACGGTCGGCTCGTCCAGGAACAGCACCGTCGGGGTGTGCAGCAGGCCGCGGGCGATCTCCAGCCGGCGACGCATCCCGCCCGAGTAGCGGCGCACCAGGTCGTGCCGGCGCTCGGCCAGGCCCACCTTGCTCAGCACCTCGCGGATGCGGGCGTCCAGCTGCTGCCGCGGCACCCCGTACAGCTCGCCGTGGAACCGCAGGTTCTGGTCGGCGGTGAGGTAGGTGTCCAGCGTCGGTTCCTGGAACACCAGGCCGATCCGGCTGCGGACCTCCGCCTTCTGCCGCACCACGTCGAAGCCGGCCACGGTGGCGGTGCCGCCGGACGGCTCCAGCAGCGTGCAGAGGATCTTGATGGTGGTGGTCTTGCCGGCGCCGTTGGGGCCTAGGAAGCCGAACAGCTCGCCCGGGGCGACCTCCAGGTCGATGCCGCGGACCGCCTCCACCTGGCCGAACCGTTTGGTCAGCCCCTCGACCCGTACCGCTGGCTGTGACATCCGCACTCCGTTCCGTAAGCCAGACCACGATACCCGCGGCCGGGCTGCGCGGCAGGGTCGCGTGCGGATCGGGCGTGGCGGGTCAGGGCGCGGCCGGTCGCCGGTAGGTCCACACCGCCAGCCGGTCGGCCCCCAGCAGGTGCCGCGCCAGCCCCGGCAGCTCCTCCTGCCACCGCTCGGCGGTACGCCGTTCGTCGGGCCGGTCGGCGTCGTCGAGCACCACCGTGGCCCGGTCCGCCAGCAGCGGTTCCAACAACGGCAGCGCCGGGTAGCGGGCCATCGGGCCGGTGACGCCGGGCGGACCGTCCACCACCAGCAGCTCCACACCGCTCATCTCGCCCAGCACCGTCGGGTCGTACCACCGGTACGTGCGGTCTCCCACCCGCTGCTCACGCAGCGGCGCGTACCTGACCTCCGCGGTGCGTTCCAGCCGGTGCCGCATCAGCTGGGCGCGGGTGACCGCCGCGTACCGCTGGTCGTGGTCCAGCGACACCACCCGGCCCTGGTGGCGCTGCACCGCGTAGCTCATCCACACGGTGGAAGTGCCGCTGCCCAGCTCCAGCACCAGCCGCGGCCGGCGGCGCTCCACCAGGTACATCAGCTCCAGCAGGGCGGCCGGGGTCATGGCCCAGCCGCCGGTGGTGGGCATCGGCGCCCGGGGCGACACCCGACGGAACAGCTGGAACACCGCCTCCAGCTGCTGGACCTCCTTCGCCAGCCGGTCGTCGAGGGCGGCGGTGAACCGGGCGGCGACCCGGTCGGTCAGCGGATCCGCCAGCTCCTCGGCCACCCGACCGGCCTGTTGTGCGGTCACCTCCCCCACCACCTGTTGAACCAGCGGGCCGGCCATCCGCTCGACGAGCCGGTCCGCGAGCGTGCCGGCCAACCGGTCGGCGAGCCGGTCCACCGCGGCCTCCGCGAGCCGGTCGGCCACCAGCCCGGCCAGGCGGTCGGCGAGCGGACCGACCAGCGAGTCGGTCAGCGGGCCGGCGAGCGAACCGGTGAGCCGGTCCGCCAGCGGGTCGGTCAACACCTGCCGCAGCCGCTCCACCCGGTCGCCGACGCCGCCGGCCCCGGGCCGGTCGGACAGCCAGCTGCGCAACCCGGCCAGCGGGTCGAACGCCGTCCCCTCGTCGCGCTCGTCACTCATCCCAACTCCTCGAACGACGGACGGCCGGGCCACGTCTGCCGTGCCCCCTGTCGGAAGTAGCGCTCGTCGGCCAGCCAGGTGTGGCCCTCCCCGTGCCGGGTGTAGACGAAGCCCCACGGGTGGGTCCGGTAGATGACGCCGCCGTCGGCCAGCACCCGGTCCAACAACGCCCGGTCCACGTGCCGCGGCACCGGTGGCCACCCGCCCACGGCAAGCAGCGCCTGCCGGTCGATGAGGATCGTGCCGCCGGCCACCACGTCCGAGTAGACCTCGGCGGCCATGCCCCGGCGGACGGTCAGGTCCTCGGTGGCCAGGTAGACGAAGTCGGCCGGTTTGCCGGCGACCGTGGCGCCCGCGTACCGGTGGGCCAGCACCAGATCCCAGACGTGTTCGGGGCCGTAGAAGTCGTCGTCGTCCACCTTGGTGACCAGCGCCCCGGCGGCGTACGCGGTGGCCTCCGCCAACGCCTCGCCCAGCGGCCGGGACGCGTCCACCTCCACCACCTGCAGCGGCCGGCCCCCGGCCGCCTCCGCGAGCTTCGGCGGGGGCGGGGCGCCGTGGACACCGACGACGATCTCCAGGTCGGGGTAGGTCTGGGAGGCCAACGCCGCGACCTGCCGGTCGAGCAGCTCGGGGCGCTTGCTGACCAGCACCGCGGACACCGGTGGCGGCGCCCCGAGCAGGGCGCGCATGGCCACCCGACGTTGCCGGACGCTGCGGATCTCCCACTCCATCGGGTCGTCCCCGGGTACCGGGGCGGCGAGCACCTCGGCCAGGTCCGCGGGCAGCGGCAGCGCCCCGGCCTCCGGGGCGTGGACCGGCACCCCGGTCATGGCCAGCCGCCACAGCGCACCGGCGACCTCGTCGGCGGCCCGGTCGGTGTCGCGTGACCACCCGGTCGGCGCGCCCGGCCCGCCGTCGCCGGCGGGCCGGGCGTGCCACGTCACCAGACCCAGCCGCGCCAGAGCGGTCCGCTGCCGCTCGTCCAACGGCCCACCGCACCGGCCGGCGACCAGCACCGCACCCCCCGGCGACCGGAGCACCCGCCACGCGCCGTCGGCCACGTGCAGCTCCCCCCGGGCGAGATCCGGCCCGTACCACTGCCGGCCGCGCGGGTCGGCCCCGGCGGTGAACGCCCCGGCCGCCGGGTCCAGCACCGGATGGACCGCCGCGAGCACACTCGGCAGCGGTGTCGGCTCGGCCAGGGTCACCGACACCGTGGCCGTGCCCCGCCGACCGGTGGGCAGCTGCACCCGGTGGTCGACCAGCGCGGGCAGCCGGTGCGGCCGCCCCCGCCAGCCCGGGTGGGGCGGCTGCCAGTCGGCGACCACCACCGTCACCCCGCGGGTGGTGCCGGTCAGCGGCCGGGCCAGCACCCCGGCCACCTCCACCGTGACCCGGTCGCCCCGCCGACCACGCCGGATCCCCGGCTGCCGCTCCCGCCAGACCGGCGGCCGCCGGGTCCGCCGCCACCACTCCAGGGCCTGCCGGATCCGGGTACGCAGCCGTACCCGCCGGCGGACCGCGTGGACCAGTCGGCCCACCCCGCCTTGGACCTGCGTGCTCATGCGCCCGCCCCGGGTCCGCCCGTCACCGTGATCCGCCGGCCGCCGCCGCCCAGCCGCCGCCAGCCGCGGGCGAGCCCCAGCCGCGCCACGTACCCGCTGGCGCGGATCAGCGAGCGCATGCCGGCCACCGGCACCGGTGTCACCTGGCCGTCCATGGCCGCCGCCGCGGCCGGCGGCTGGGATGGCCATCCGTCCGGCCCGGTGGGCGCGGTGCGGGCGAGGTCCACCACGCCGTACGCGCCCCCGGTGACCCACCGGCCACCCCAGACCTGGCAGACCGCGTCCGCCAGGGCCGACGGGTCGGCGGCGGCGTCGGCCGGCAGGAGGCGGCGGGCGCGGTGCACCGCCGCGGTCCGCCACAGCTCGATCACCGGCGGCTCCGTCCCCGGTCCCTCACCGCTGGCGACCACGCGGACCAGACCCAGCCGCAGGTCGTCGGCGAGCGCGAGCAGCCGGGGCAGTGTCTGCGGCGACACCCCCAGCTGCGCGGGCACCGTCACCAGGTACGGCGCCGGGAACGCCGAGTCGGGCGCCTGCTCGGCCAGCCGCACCCGCGGCTCCGAGCGGTACCAGGCGGCGAGCAGCCTAAGGTCCAGCAGCGGGTCGTCCAGCACCCGGCGACGCTCGTCGGTCAGGCTGCTCCACGGGCCGACCAGGACCACCTCCAGGTCCTGGGGGCCACCGGCGAGCAGCCGGTCGACGCAGGCACGTACCTGCTCGTAGCTGCCGTCGGCGACCACCACCGCGGTGACCAGCGGCACCCGCCAGCGGCGGCCCGGCGCGCCGTGGCGCAGCCACCGCGGCAGCGGCATCAGGTCCGCCAGGAACGGCCGGTTGTAGCGGCGCAGGCGGTCGCCGTCGCGCATCATGTGGCTCGGCCCGAGGTGCCACGACCGCGCCTGCGGCTCGGGGATGAACACCGCCCCGGCCTGGGCGAGCCGGTAGCCGAACTCGCTGTCCTCACCGAGCCGGAGCTCCGGGTTCACCCCACCGGCCTCGTGGTACAGGTCGCGCCGCAGCGCCGCGGTCGCGCCCACGTGCGCCCGGAACACCAGGTGGTCGGCGCGGCGCAGCATGCCGGTGGAGTCGATGATCTCCTCGACGTAGTCGTGCGGGTGGGTCCGTCCCCACGGGAACAGCTCGGAGATCGGCCCGCCCGCCACCTGCTCCGGCGACGGCCACGGCCCCTCCGGCACGAACCTCTTGTAGCCGAGGGTCACCGCGTCGGGCACCACGTGGTGCCAGCGCACCTGCGCCTCCACGTGCTCCGGGTACGGCAGGAGGTCGGCGTCGAGCCAGTGGAGGATCTCGCCGTCGGAAGCCTCCACCCCCACCGCGAGCGCCTGGGCCCGGCCCCAGCCGGTGGCGTGGTCGGCGACCCGGACGATCTCGGTGTTCTCGGGGGCGATCTTCGGCAGCTCCAGCGGCGGGTCCGACCCGTCGTCGACCACCACCACCTGCATGAGCTCGGCCGGGTAGGTCTGCCGGCTGAGGGCCGCCAGCGCCAGGTCCAGCAGCGGCTGGCACCGGTACGCGGGAATGATCACGCTCACCGTGCGGGTGGGCCGCCAGTCGGACAGCGGCGGCGGTGTGATCTCGCCCCAGTCGTTGCGCCGGATCAGCGGTGTCCGCAACTCCATCGCTCCTCCGAAGCTCGCGACCGGACCGCGTACCGTTCACACGCTGCCACACGGGCAGCCGGTCGGTGCGGTCAGTGACGGGGTCTTTACCCCGTTTCGGCGCAACTCATGCCGACTACGACACCCTCGCGGGTGTGTGTCGGATCGCGGTGCGCGTGCCGGACCGCACCGGTTCGCGGCGTGGTCGACCCCGGGCTCCGGATCAGGACGGGTTGTCCGACAACCGCTTGGCGCGCACCCGCGCCCAGCGGAGCGAGTCCCGGATGCCGTCGGCGATCGTGAACTGCGGCTTCCACCCGAGCACCTGCCGGGCCTTGTCGCTGCGGGTGTACGCGCCGGCCACGTCGCCCGGCCGGCGGGCGGCGTCCCGCTGCCGCAGCGGCTCGCCGGTCACCTCCTCGAAGGCGCGCACCATCTCCCGCACCGTGGTGCCGGTGCCGGTGCCGAGGTTGATCACCTCGTAGCCCGGGCCGTCGACCGGCACCACCTCGTCGAACCTGCGCAGCCCGGCCACGTGCGCGGTGGCGAGGTCCCACACGTGGATGAAGTCGCGGATGCCGGTGCCGTCACGGGTGGGCCAGTCGGTGCCGGTGACCGCGAAATCGGTGCCGGTCTCGGCCGCCTCGATGAGCTTGCCCAGCAGGTGGGTGGGGCGTTCGGCCTGCAGGCCGGTGCGCAGCTTCGGGTCGGCGCCGATCGGGTTGAAGTACCGCAGGGACAGGGCCCGCAGCTCGGTGGCGGCGGCCACGTCCTTGAGCATCGCCTCCACCGCGGCCTTGGTCCGCGCGTACGGGCTGGAGGGTTCGATCGGCGACTCCTCGTCGACGGCGTGGTCCTCCCCGGCGCCGTAGAGCGCGGCGGTGGAGCTGAACACCAGCCGCGGCTTGCCGTTGCGCAGCAGGTGCTCCACCAGCTGGATGGTCTTGGCCACGTTGGACCACCAGTAGCGCAGCGGCTGCTCCACGGACTCCGGCACGACGACGAGCGCGGCGCAGTGCACCGTCGCCTCGATGTCCGGGTGCTCGCGGAAGATCCGGTCCAGCAGCGCACCGTCGGCGAGATCTCCCTCGTAGAAGATGCGGCCCGCGGTGAACTCGCGCCGACCGGTGACCAGGTTGTCCAGGATCACCGGTTCGATGCCGTCGTCGATGCACGCCGACGCCACCGTGCTGCCGATGTATCCCGCTCCGCCGGTGATGAGAACCTTCACGGCCACGCTCCCTCGCCGAACCGGGCGAGCCGATCGTACGGGACCCCGACGACCGGCCGCAGGCGGTTCACGACCACCCACCGGCCGAGACCGGGTGGTCGGTCTCCGGCGGCAGCACGTGCCGCCAGCCGCCGTCGCCGGTCGTGCCGGTGCGCTCCACCACCTCCCCGCAGATCCGGCAGGTGACCACGCACAGGCCCACCAGCCGTTCGATCACCTCGACCAGGGAGGTGACGGCGACCGTGTGGCCGTCGTCGCCGCGTACGAGCCAGACCCCGCCGCGTCGCTCCGCGGACGCCAGCAGCGCGGCGCCGCGGGACGGGTCCCGCCCGGTGACGCGGACCTCGACCCGGGTGGCGGGGTCGGACACGTCCATGGCCTGGCTCCCTCCGTGGGTAGCGGACGACGGACGCCGCGGGGACCCGGGCGCGGCCGGGCGGGCCGGCGCCGGCGGGTCACCCGGGGCGGCACCGCGACGGTATCCGCGCGGGCCGTCCGGCCAGGCGGTTATCCACAGGCCACATCAGACGGTGAAGCCGGAATCCACAGGCCGGTCAACCGGCCGCGGCCGCGCCACCGCCCGGCCCGGCGGTCGGGTCCGACCGGCGCAGCAGCGCCTCGGCCACCGTCAGGTCCACCGGGTGGGTCACCTTGATGTTCTCCTCGGTGCCCGGCACCACCACGACCGGCACGTCCGGCAGGTAGCGCAGCACCACCCCGCAGTCGTCGGTGGCGGTGAAGTCCGGGTCGGCCGCGGCCCGCCGGTGGGCCTCGCGGATGGTTGACGACCGGAACGCCTGCGGGGTCTGGCAGCGCCGCAGTCGCCGCCGGTCCGGCACCGCCACCACCCGGCCGTCGTCGTCGACCTCCACGATCGTGTCCACCGACGGCACCGCCACGCACACCGCCGCGTACCGGCGCAGCGCCGCCACGCACTCCCGGATGGTCGCCGGGCTCACCAGCGGCCGGACCGCGTCGTGGATGAGCAGGTCGCACGGCTCGTCGCCGATCAGCTCCAGCGCCCGCCGGGTGCTGTCCGGCCGGGTGGCGCCACCCTCGGCCACCGCGGTCACCTTGTCGAACCCGCCGGCCGCCACCAGTCCGCGCGCCCGGTCCACCCAGCCGGGCGCCACCACCAGGACGATCTCGTCCACCTCCGGCGCCGCCTGGAACACCGCCAGGGTGTGCTCCAGCACGGTACGCCCGGCCACGGTCGCGAACTGTTTGGGGAACCCCAGCCCGAGCCGGGTGCCGGTGCCGCCGGCGAGCACCGCCGCCACGGTGGCGCGCGGCCGCCACTCGTCCTGCCGAGCCGTCCCGGTGTCCACCCCACCCCCTCCTCGCGGCGACCCGGTCCACCTGGCCGGTCGACCACACCGGGTACCGTGTGGTCTCGCCGCACGTACCGTACCGCTGCCGTACCCGGGGGTACCGATGAGCACGAGCCGCCTGGTTGCGCGCGTGAAGTCCAGCGAGTCGCCGGCCGTGTGGCTGCTGGCGGTCGCCGCCTGCCGCGGCGCCCGCCTCGTGAGCCGGCACCCGTCGCGCTGGACCTTCCGACTGGGGTACGCGCTGGAGCAGCTCGACAGGGCGCGGGCCGCGCGCCGCGACGAGGCGCTGCACCGGGTCCGCCGCCCGCGGCGCACCGGCGCGCCGCCCGAGGTGGTCCGGCTGCTCGGGGAGGGCCGCGCGCAGGAGCGGGCCGGCCACCCGGCCGAGGCGGCCGCCGCGTACCGGCGGGCGCTGGAGCACCCCGGCGCCGCCTCGGCGCGGCTGGCGTACTGGTGGTACCGGCTCGGCTTCTGCCTGCGCGCCACCGACCATGAGCAGGCGCTGGCGGCGCTGCGGCGGGCGTGCGCGGATCCCGCGGCCGAGGCGCACTGGTACGCGCTACTGGCGGACCTGGAGGCGCAGGTCGGCTCACCGGCGGCCGCGGTCGCCGCCGCCGAGCGGGCGGTCGCCCTCGGTGGTGCGACCGACCCGGTGTTCGCCGTGGGCCTCGCCGACCTGTACGACCGGGCCGGCCGGTGGGACGACGCCCGCCGGCTGATGGCGGAGACGGTCGCCGGCCACCCGCGGTACGCGGCGGGCTGGCACCGGCTGGGCACCGCCGCGCTGGCGGTGGCGCGGTGGGGCGGCACCCTCACCGGCGCGCTGACCGACGCCGCCGACGCAGCCGGG
The DNA here is from genome assembly GCA_964608245.1 of uncultured Micromonosporaceae bacterium. Taxonomy (GTDB): domain Bacteria; phylum Actinomycetota; class Actinomycetes; order Mycobacteriales; family Micromonosporaceae; genus Natronosporangium. Next base: position 2,282 of record CAZSNW010000039.1, on the reverse strand, counting down.
ACCGGTGAGCGGGCCGGGTTCGTCCCTGACCCGGACCCGGCGGCCACCCGCAGGCAGGCCCGCGAGGCGCTGGAGCAGGCGGTGCGGCTCGCCCCCGGGCGTACCGCGTGGCGGCTCGACCTCGCCGAGGCGCGGACCGCCGACGGCGACGTCGCGGGCGCGGCCGAGATCTACGAGGCGGCGCTGCGGCAGGCCGAGGACAGCCCGGGCCGGTGGGTGCTGGTGGTCAAACAGCGCATGCAGTTCGCGCTCGAGTCCGCCCACCACCGTCTCGGCCGCCCGCGGGTGGAGGACCCGCTGTTCGACTGCACCTTCGACCCGGCCGGGCCGGCGGACCCGGCCAGCGGGTCGGCCGGCGTGTTCGACCTGCGCCCCACGTTCGGCGGGGTGATGGTCTCCGGCGTGCTCGCCACCGGCGGCCACCAGCGGGTGGACATCCTGCTCGACGGTCTGCTGCTGCGCTCGGTCAACCTCGACCCGCTCGAGCGGTGGGCGCCGAGGTTCCAGTACGAGATCAAGCGCGCCGCCCTCGAACGGTTCCCGCAGCGCTGCCGGATCGAGGTCCGCGTGCCCGACGGCCCGGCGCTGCGCGCCCCGGGCGGGGCGGTCGGCGTCGACGCGGTGGTCCCGCACGGCGACGGCAGCATCCTGCAGGCCCTGGCCGGCGGCGGCACCCTGGACAAGAAGGGCTTCCCCCGCCCCACCCCGGAGGAGCTGCGCCGCCGCCAGGACCGCTTCCTGGAGCTGTACGCGACGGTCGCCGACTTCTTCGAGAAGAAGCTGGGCCGGCCGCTGCTCCTGATGTACGGCACGCTGCTCGGCTTCTACCGGGACGGTGACTTCATCCCCGGCGACGACGACTTCGACTGCGGCTACATCTCCGACCGCACCGACCCGGTGTCGGTCAAGGAGGAGACCAAGGACATCATCGTCGAGCTGATCCGGGCCGGGTTCACGGTCAGCTTCAACCGGCGGGGTCGGCTGTTCCGGGTGCAGACCGAGCGCACCGGGCAGGACGGCCTCCACCTGGACGTGCGGCCGCTGTGGTTCCAGGACGGCCGGGTGTGGCTGCACAACCACTGCAGCTTCCCCGCCACCCGCGACGACTTCCTCCCGCCGGAGGAAGGCAGCTTCCGCGGGGTACGCGTGCTCATCCCCCACCGCACCGAGGTGTTCCTGCGCGGCCACTACGGCCCCGGTTGGAAGGTGCCCGACCCGGGCTTCACCTACTACCTGTCCGACATCGACCCCGCGATCCTGGACAACCTGGCGAAGGCCCTCATCACGGTGCGGGAGTACCGGGAGCTCGCCGCGCGGATCCGCCGGGAGGTCGGGGACGACCCGTCCGCCGGGCGGTTCGTCTCGGTCGGGTCCCAGGACCTCTACCCGCTGGACCAGTTCCTGCCCTAGCGCGGTGCCGCGGCGGCCGGCACTGGCCGGCCGCCGCGGTCGTACGGCGTACCGCCGCTCAGTCGGTCGGGCCGCCGGTCACCTCGGCGGCCAGCGCCTCCTCCTGCGCCTTGACGAGCTCGCCGGCCGCGGCCTGCCGGTCGCCGGCGACCAGGAACTGGAAGGCCCGGCGGATCAGGTGCACCCGCTGGTGCTCCGGCCAGGTGACCTCCAGGTTCGGCGCGTCGTCGGTGAACGCGTCGAAGCCCGGCCACGGGGTGCGCCAGTCGCCGTAGTTCTCGGTCAGGTAGCGGTCCACGTCGGCCGGCAGCGGCACCTCCAGGTCGCCGACCCGCTGCCGCGTCACCTCGAACGGCGAGTTGTGCCAGCGGACGAACACCCCGTCGTGCCAGACCCGGTCACCCTCCCGGTAGAAGGGGAAGATGTCCACCGGCGCGCCGCCCCGGTGCCGCAGACCCACCTTGCGCGACTGCGGGTGCAGGTCCAGATCGAACATCGGGTCGGCGGTGAAGATCTCGATCAGCCGCTCCCGGTCGAAGTCCTCCTCGAAGATGCCGACGTCGATGTCGCCGTCGGCCCCCAGCGGGCGGCCGGCGCGCACCAGGCCCAGCGCGGTGCCGGCGGCGAAGAAGAACGGCACCTTCGCACCGTCGAGCACCCTGAGCAGGTCCCGCAGCGCCGCCAGCGGGCTGAGCCCCGCGAGCCTCGTCACCTGCGGCGGGGAGGGCGGCGGCCCGTCGGCGAGCACCCGCCGGATCGCCCGCCGGTACCACTCGGCCGCCGCGTCCAGCCGACCGGCCCTCGAGGCGGCCACCGCGAGTTGGCGTGGCCCCCGGGGGACGGGCCCCCGGGGGGCCCCCGCCAACCGCCCC
>CAZSNW010000038.1:0-15765 GCA_964608245.1 uncultured Micromonosporaceae bacterium | reverse complement strand
TAGCGCAGCTCCCGGATGCTCTCCCGGATGTCGGCCAGCGCCCGGTGGGCCAGCCCCTTGGCCGGCTGGCCGAAGTACGCCCGCGGGTACCAGCGCCGGCACAGCTCCTTGATCGACGAGACGTCGATCATGCGGTAGTGCAGGTACGCGTCGAGTTCGGGCATGTCGCGCGCGATGAAGGCGCGGTCGGTGGCGATCGAGTTGCCGCACAGGGGCGCGGTGCGCGGCTGCGTCACCAGGGAGGTGACGTACTCCATGATCATGTCCTGCGCCTGTTGCAGGGTGACGGTGGAGCGCCGCACCTCCTCGGTGAGGCCGGAGCGCTGGTGCATCTCCCGGACCACCTCGGGCATGCCGGCGAGCACCTCGTCGTCGGCGTGGATCACCACGTCCACGCCGTCGCCGAGCACGTTGAGGTCGGCGTCGGTGACGAGGGCCGCCACCTCGATGAGGGCGTCCCGTTTCAGGTCGAGCCCGGTCATCTCGCAGTCGACCCACACCAGCAGGTCGCTCCCTGTCTCCGCCACGCCGCCCAGCTTACGGGCCGGGCCGACAGCGTTCCGGTGACCGGGTGGGGGTGGAATCCGCCGCCCGTGGGATGGGGCCCGAATCCCGGGCGGCGGGGTCGGGTGCCGGTCCGGGCCGGCGGCCCGGACCGGCACCCGTCGGTCGTCCCCGGCTTACGGGACGGGTCAGGCCCGTCGGGTGCGGGCGAACGCCAGCCCACCCAGCACCAGGCCGGCGAGGCCCGCCACCAGCCCGGCGGCGCCCAGCCACACGCCGGCGTCGCCGCCGCCGGAGCCGGACGCGGCGGCGGTCGTGTCGTCGTCCCCGGTGTCGTCGGCGCCGGCGCCTCCGCCGTCACCGTCGGCGGCCACCAGCCGCAGCACCGGGGCGGGCAGCGGCGGCTCCGAGCCCGGGACGGGCGGGTCGATCCAGCGGACCACCTCACCGCTGGAGTACGTCTGCAACGCAGGGAAGACCAGCGTCTCGGCGTGCGGCAGCGGCCCGACCGAGACGGTGAACACGCCGAACTCTCCGGGCTTGATCGCCGACTCGTCGTCGACCGCGGTCCAGGTGATGGACTCCACCACCTCGGTGACCGTCACGCCGTGCCCGGCCTCGACCGGCTCGTCGAGGGTGCGGCGGGTCACCTCGTACGACCAGCCAGGCACCGGGCGTACCGACACCGAGGCGATCGGGGTCTCCTCCGGGAAGTGCACCTCCACCTCCACGGTGGAGGCGTCCGGCCGCTCGTTGGGCACCCGGAACTCCAGCTGCGCGAAGCCGCCCTGGGTCGCCTCCCGCGGGTTGACCGTCACGTGGGCCGCCGCCGGGGCCGCCAGCGCGGCCGCACCCGCGACCACCCCGACGGCCAGGGCGACGGCGCCGAGTCTCGACCGTTTCATGGAACCTCCTCAGTCGACCATCGGATCGGTACGGTCGCCGAGCCCGACACCAGGTGGGTCTCGGACAACCGCAGGCTGAAGGTCATCTCCCAGTCACCGGGGAAGATCAGGACCGCCTTGCCGGACGCGGCGTGGTCGGCACGGGGCTCCACCGGCACCGGCATGGTCTCCACGCCCGCCTCCGGCAACCGGGCGGTGACCGCCCATTCGGCCACCGGCACCGGCGTACCGGCGTCGTCGTACGCGGCGAGGTGCACGAGGTTGAGCCCTGGGGTGCCCGGTTCGATCACCACGTGGAGCGCATGCGCCCCGACGCGGACCACCGTCCGCACGTCGCCGGCCCCCTCCCCGGCCGCCTGCGCCACCGCCACCCGGCCGGGGGTGGTCTGCACCAGCACCGAGGCCAGACCCACCACCACCGCGAGCAGAGCGGCCTCCACCGCCACCGTCCGGCGCAGCCGGCCCGGGTGGCCGGCGGCGCGTCCGCTGGTCACCAGCCGGCGGGCGTACGCGGCGCCGGCGAGCACCGCGACGGCGAGCGCGGCCTTGGCGAGCAGCAGCCGGCCGTACCCCGTCTCCAGCAGCGCCTCGGCCGAGCCGGTCTCCACCGCCGCCTGGACCGCACCGGACAGCAGGAGCGCGGCCACCGCCACCCCGGCCCAGCCGGACCATGCGGGCAGCAGCGTGGCGAGCTCGTCCGCCCGGGCCCGCCGCAGCAGGAAGCCCAGCAGCACCACGAGGCCGCCGACCCAGAACGCGGTGGCGGCCACGTGGACCGTGCCGAGAGCGACGGAGACCGCCGGAGCCGGCGAGGAGACCGGGTGGCCGGCGAACGGCCAGGTGCCTACCCCCACCACCCCGAGCGCCGCGAGCAGCACCAGGTCGACCCGACCGGACCGGCCGGCGACCAGGGCCGGCAGCAGCACGCAGACCGCGGCGAGCACCACCAGGCGTACCAGGTGGGCCTGCCCGAAGGGGCTCGCCAGCACGTCCCGCAGGCCGTCGGCGGTGACGGGCCCGCCGGTGGTGTAGGGCACGTGGAGCACGAGGGCGGCGAGGCTCGCCACCCCCAGGGTCACCGCGCCCGCCCACAGCAGCCGGCCGAGCGGTCGGCGCGGCAGCCGCGGCGGCCACAGCCGGGCCAACCCGACCGCCGCCCCCACCAGCAGGGCGAGCCCGGCGTACCCGAGGTAGCGGACGCCGGCCACCGCGGCCCGGAGCACCGGACCCGCCGCCTCACCGGCCCCGGACGGGCGGGGGGCGGACGGGGCGCCCACCGAGTAGACGAGCGAGCCGGCGATCGGGTGGCCGTCGAGTGAGACCACCCGGTAGGTGACGAGGTAACTGCCGACCGCCCCGGTGCCGTCGAGCGGGATGCGCAGCCTCGTGCCGTCCGCCTCCGGCGGGCCGGCATCCACCCGGCGCCCGTCCGGGGCGCGGACGAAGGTGTGCTCGGCCACCGGCCGGACCGGCTCGGAGAAGGTGAGCGTCACCGCGTCCGGGGCGGTCTCCACCACCGCCCCACCGGCCGGGTCGCTGCCGACGAGGTACGCGTGGGCCGCCGCCACCGACGGCGTCGCCAGCGCGAGCCACACCCCGGCCACCAGGCCGACCAGTGCCCCGGCCACGATGCCGGCGGCCCGCACGGCGCTCATGCCGCGACGGCGTCTCTTCTGCGGCCGATCGCCGCCCGACCGTCACCGACCACCCGGGCCAGCCCCCACAGCAGCCCGGCCTGGACGAGCACCGCCAGGTGGGCGGTCTCGTGCCACACCGTCGCCCGGCCGTGGGCGATGTCGACCACGCTGGCCAGCGCGAGCGCGGCGGCCAGCACGAGCGCCACCGGCAGGTACCCGGCGGCGAACCGCGGCCGCCAGGCGGCCAGCGCGAACCCCGCCGCCAGCGCCACCTGGCAGGCGGCCATCTCCTTGGTCACGTGCAGGTCGGCGCCGAGCAGCGCCGGCAACGCCAGGACCAGTTGGGCGCCGGCCGCGACCGCCACCGCGAGCCGCAGCACGGTGCGCCGGGACCGCCGGGCCTCGGCCGCCCGACGGTCGGCGGCGACCGCGGCGAGCACCCGGGCGGTGAGATCCGGCGCCGGCACCGTGGCCATCGGCGCGGTGAGGTCGGTCACCCGTAGCGCTCCGGCGTGCCAGGCCCGGCATTCGCCGCAGTCGGCGAGGTGGAGGTCGACCACCCCGGTCGGCAGGCCCGGCTCCTCCCCGTCGATCCGGGCGGACAGTGCTTCCCGTACCCGTTCGCAGTCCATGTCCTGTCAGTCGCCGGGCACACCGGCCCAGTTCCCCGGGTACGCGGCCGGGATCGATGGCCCGGTCCGGGACGCCATACACCGTGCTCGATGATCGACCGACGGCTGTGGAGTGTCCGGCCACCGGGGAAGCTGGGTAGGGTAGCCGCTGTGACTGTCGATGACGCCACCCGGTGGGCGCTGCTGGCGCGCGCGGGTGACGACGTCGCGGCGGCCGCGTTCGTACGGGCCACGCAGGCGGAGGTGTGGCGGTTCGTGTCCGCCCTGGTCGACGCCTCGGTGGCCGACGACCTGACCCAGGAGACCTATCTGCGGGCGTTCCGCGCCCTGCCCTCGTTCCAGGGGCTGTCCAGCGCGCGTACCTGGTTGTTCGGGATCGCGCGACGGGCCTGCGCCGACCACCTGCGGCAGGTGGTGCGGCGCCGCCGGTTGACCGAGCGGCTGGCCGCCGACCGGGACGCCGCGGTCGAACCGGACCCGTCCGGGCTGCTCGCGGCGGCGCACGCGGTGCGGTCGCTGCCGGAGCCCCGGCGCACCGCGTTCGCCCTCACCCAGGTGCTCGGCCTGTCGTACGCGGAGGCCGCCGAGGTGGTCGGCTGCCCGGTCGGCACCATCCGCTCCCGGGTGGCGCGGGCGCGCGACGACCTGATGCGGGCGCTGGGCCCGTCCGAGACCCCGCCGGTGGCGCCGGCCGCGGAGGCGGCCGACGCCGGACCGATGGTGACCCCGGCCACGTCCGGGAACTGACGTCCGGCCGCCCGGGAACCGACCCGGGCGGAAGGTCGACTATAGGGAACGTGGCGAACCCGTCGCAGATGACACCGCCCGGCGCCTCCGCACCGCCGGGCGCATGGCGCCGTCGCTGGTCGGCGCTGGTGCCGTGGCTTGCGACCGCGGCCCGGTTGGTGCTGGCCGGGGTGTGGCTGGCGGCCGGGATCGGCAAGGTGACCGACCTGGACGGCTCGATCCGGGCGGTGCACGCCTACCAGCTGACCCCGTACGAGGTGTCGGTGATCATCGGCGCCGCGCTGCCGTGGGTGGAGCTGGTGCTGGCGGCACTGCTGCTCGCGGGCCTGGCCACCCGGGTGGCGGCGGCGGTGTCCTCGCTGCTGCTCACCGGGTTCGTGGCCGGCATCGCGTCGGCGTGGGCGCGGGGGCTGTCGATCGACTGCGGCTGCTTCGGCGGCGGCGGGGAACTCGAGCCTGGCGTGGACCCCGGATACCACCTGACGCTGGCGCGGGACGCCGGTCTGTTGCTGTTGGCAGTATTCCTGGTGATCTACCCGATCTCAAAGCTGTCGGTCGACGCCTGGCTGCGGGCGGCCGCGACCACGAGGGAGGACCATGAGCACGCGTCGTGACGCCCGCCGGCGGCCGACCCGCCGGGTCAAGCCGGTCACCACCTCGCGTACCTGGGTACCGCTGGCGGCGCTGGTGGCGGTGGCGGTCGCCGCCGTCATCGGCCTGGCGGTCTACCTCGGCGGTCGCAGCGACGGCGACCACCCGGTACCCGCCGCCACCACCTCCGACGGCCTGGGCCTGGTCACCGGCGACGGTCCGGTGACGGTGGAGGTCTGGCTCGACTTCCACTGCCCGCACTGCCGGGCCTTCGAGGAGGAGAGCGCGCAGGTGCTGGCCGACTACCTCGCCGACGGGGTGATCACGCTGGTGCAGCACCCGATCTCGATCCTCGACCGGGCGTCCAGCACCCGGTACTCGACCCGTTCCGCGGCCGCCACCGGCTGCGCCGCCGACGCCGGGGTGCACCACGAGTACGCCGCGGCGCTGCTCGCCGCCCAGCCACCACAGGGCGGCGCGGGCCTCTCCGACGAGCAGCTCATCGAGATCGGGCGACAGGTCGGCGCCACCGGTGAGGAGTTCGCCGCCTGTGTCGACGAGCAGCGGTACGAGGGGTGGGTCGAGGACGTGACCGAGGGCGCCACCCGTGCCGGGGTGACCGGCACCCCGACCGTGGCGGTGAACGGGCAGCGGATCCCGGCCACCCGGGACGCGCTGGTCACCGCGGTGGAGGCGGCGCGGGCGAACGGATGAGCACCGCCGGCCCGCACGGGGACGGTCCCGGGCGCGGGCGCGGGAGCCTGCTCGCCCGGGCCGTGCTCGTCGGCCTGCTGCTGTCGGCCGCACCCGCCACCCCGGCGCTCGCGCACGCCGCGCACTCACCCGCCGCCACCAACCACCGCACCGAGGTCGACGGGGTCACGCCGGCGCTACCCGGGGTGCGCGTCCGCGCGGTCGAGGCCGGCACCGCGCTGGAGCTCACCAACTCCGGCCCGCGGCCGGTCGAGGTGCTCGGCCACCTCGGCGAGCCGTTCCTGCGGATCGGCCCGGACGGGGTGTTCGAGAACACCCTCTCCCCCACCACCTACCAGAGCCGGGAACCCGGCGGGGTCGCGCCGGTGCCGGCGCACGTGGACGCCACCGCCGCACCGCAGTGGCAGCGGGTCGGCGCCGAACCGGTGGCCCGCTGGTACGACCGGCGGGTGACCATGCCCGACGGCCGCACGCCGGAGGCCCGGTCGTGGCGCTGGAGCGTGCCGCTACGCCAGGACGGGGTCGCGGCCGAGATCACCGGTAGCGTGCGGTGGCTGGCGCCGCCGTCACCGTGGCCGTGGTGGGCGGGGGTGACGCTGGCCGCCGCGGCGGTGGCGGCGCTCGGCGCCCGGATCGGCCGACCGGCCGCCCGGGCGGCGCTGGGGCTGGCCGCGGTGACCGCCGGCCTGGTCGCGGTCGGGTACGGGGTGGCCCGGGAGGTGGACGCCGGCGCCCGGCACCCGGGCGAGGTGGTGGTGTGGATCCTCACCGGGGACCTGTGGCCGGCGCTCGCCGGCCTGGCCACCGCGGCGGTCGGCGGTTACCTGGTGGGCGGCGCGGTCCGTGACGTGCGCCGCCGGCCACCGGCTGCGCCGGTGGCCGGCGGCCCCGGTGAAGGGCCGGTCTTCGCGCTCGCCGTCACCGGGGCGTGCCTCACCCTGTTCGCCGGGGTCGCCAACGCCGCCGTGATCACCCGCTCGGTCGCCCCGGTGCCCGGGGACATCACCGAAGCGCGGGCGGCGGTCGCGGTCGTGCTCGCGACCGGGATCGGGCTCACCGCCGCGGCACTGGTCGGCCTGCGCCGACTGCGCCCGGCGGTTCAGCCGCCCGCGACCGGGGCGGCCCCGACGGAGCCGGAGCGCCCGGCGGCCGACCGGTCCACCGAGAACCCGTAGGGCAGCTCCAGCCGGTGCCGGGCCAGCAGCGCGGCGTCGGCGAGCAGCTCCTCCGTCGGGCCGTCGGCGACGATCCGCCCCTGGTCCAGGATCACCGCCCGGGGGCACAGCTGCCACGCGTACGGCAGGTCGTGGGTGACCATGAGCACCGTCACCGGCAGCCGTTCGAGGATCTCCGCCAGCTCCCGCCGGGCGGCCGGGTCGAGGTTGGAGAACGGCTCGTCCAGCACCAGCACCTGCGGCCGCATCGCGAGCACCCCGGCCAGCGCGACCCGCCGCTTCTGCCCGAACGACAGGTGGTGGGGCGGCCGGTCCCGGTGGTCGGCCATGCCCACCTGCGCCAGCGCCTCGTCGACCCGCGCGCGCAGCGCCTCGCCGGACAGCCCCAGGTTGGCCGGGCCGAACGCCACGTCCTCGGCGACCGTGGGCAGGAACAGCTGGTCGTCCGGGTCCTGGAAGACCACCCCCACCCGGCGGCGGATCTCCGCCAGGCCCGCCCGGTCGGACGGGTCCACCGGCAGGCCGCCGACCTCCACCCGTCCCCGGTCGGGGGTGAGGATGCCGTTGAGGTGCAGCACCAGGGTGGTCTTGCCGGCCCCGTTGGGGCCGAGCAGCGCCACCCGCTCCCCCGGAGCCACCGTGAGGTTTACCCCGCGCAGCGCCGGCTGCCCGTCCGGGTAGGTGTAGTGGAGGTCGCGGACCACCAGGCCGCCGGGGCGGGTCGCGTCGACGCCGGTCATGTCGTCACCACCGCGACCAGAGCGGTCGCCACCGCGAGCGCCGGTACGCCCGCCCCGAGCGCCCACTGGGCCGGGGTGGCGGGCCTGGCGTACCCGGTGTCCGGCAGCCGCCCCTGCCAGCCGCGGGAGCGCATCGCCAGCCACACCCGCTCACCCCGCTCGTAGGAGCGGACGAACAGCGTGCCCAGCCCGGCGGCGAACCCGCGCGCCTGCCACAGGAAGCGCGGATCGTCCCCGCGGGACAGCCGGGCGGTCCGCATCCGCCGCGCCTCGGCCGTCACCACGTCCAGGTAGCGGAGCATGAACGTGGCGATCTGGGTGAGTGCGCGCGGGCAGCGCAGCCGGTCGAGCCCCAGGATCAGGTCCCGCGGCGGCGTGGTACCGACCAGCAGCAGGGAACTCGCCACCCCCAGGGTCGCCTTGGCGACGATGTTCCATGCGCCGAGCAGCCCCTCCTGCGACAGCGTCAGGCCCGCCACCTCCACCCGCGGCCCGGCGCCGATCACCGGTAGCAGGGCCGCGAACAGCAGGAACGGCAGCACCACGGTGGCCCGGGCGGCGAGCCACCCCGCGGGGATCCGGGCGACGGCCGCGATCGAGGTGACCACCAGTGCGTACGCCCCGAACGCCCAGAACGCCTCCCGCGGGGTGCTCACCACCGCGGCCGTGAACCCCAGCGCCGCGACGATCTTCACCTCGGGCGGCAGGGTGTGGACCGGGGACGTGCCCGGCCGGTACAGCGGGTGTGCGTGACCTGCGCCCACGGTCCCCCGGCCCTACTCCGCCGCCTGCCCGGTGCCGGCCGGTGCGTCGGTGGCCGCCGGGCGGCGCCGGCGCAGCAGCCAGAACAGTCCGCCGCCGACCGCGAACGTCAGCAGGACACCGACCACGCCGGCCAGGCCGTTGGCGACCAGGTCGTTGTCGACCCCGCGCCAGCCGTAGTCGGCGAGCAGGCTGTCGGCCAGCGGGTGGTCCTCCTCGGCCTGGGCCATGCACACGCCCTCGACCGGCTCGTGGTCCTCGTTGAGCACGCAGCCCTTGAGCGCGGTGTACTCCAGCCCGTCGGGGGTGTCGACGGCGAACGCGCTCACCACTCCGGCGAGGAACAGGCTCACCATCAGCCCGACGACGAGGAACCCGGCGCGCCGGGTGTTCCGTCCGCCGCTCATGCCACCCCCTCCGCGGCCAGTGCCCGGTCGGTCCGGTCGACCCCGGCCTGCCGGCGGGTGCCGCGCAGCACGTACACCAGGTCGGGCCGTACCCGGGCCACCGCGGTCACGGTCAGCGCGGTGATGACGCCCTCGCCGATGCCGATGAGCACGTGCACCCCGCCCATGGTGGCGGCCACCTCTCCCATGCCGATCGCAAGGTCCACCGCGCCGCCGAGCCAGTACTGGACGACGAACATCAGCGAGGCGGCGACCACGCCCGCCACCGAGGCGGCGACCGCGGTGACCGCGAGCCCGGCGGTGCCGCGGTTCAGCAGCGGCCGGAGGGCGACGATCACCAGGTACGCCACCAGCGGGGTGACGATCGCCATGTTGGTGACGTTGATCCCCAGCACCGACAGGCCGCCGTCGGCGAAGGCCAGCGCCTGCACGACCACCACCACGGTCAGGCAGAGCACGGCCACCCAGGGGCCGACGAGCAGCGCGGCCAACGCCCCGCCGACCAGGTGACCGGAGGCGCCGGGCAGCACCGGGAACTGGAGCATCTGGGCGGCGAACACGAACGCGGCCACCAGGCCGGCCATCGGCGCCAGCCGGTCGTCCAGGGCCTGCCGCCCGCGGAGCACCGCGACGGCGACCACGGCCACCGCCAGCGCGGCGAAGGTCGCCGCGACCGGCATGCCGACCACGCCGTCGGCGAGATGTAACGCGAGTACGTCCACAGCGTCCTCCTCCTGGTCGCGGGCAGTCTATTTGGGAGGAGTTTGTTATTGCAAGAGACTTGCGATAAGGCTCTCAACGGCCGGGCGAGCCGCCCGCACGGATGTGTGACCGGCCCGGTACGGTGAAGTCATGACCGACACGCGGCTGCGCCCCGGCGATCCGGCCCCCGACTTCACCCTCCCCACCGACGACGGTGGCCGGCTGCGCCTGTCCGACCTGCGCGGCCGCAAGGTGATCCTGTACGCGTACCCGGCGGCCATGACGCCCGGCTGCACCGCCCAGGCCTGCGACTTCCGCGACTCGCTCGACTCGCTGAAGGCCGCCGGTTACGAGGTGGTCGGCATCTCCCCCGACCCGCCGGAGAAGCTGGCGGCCTTCCGCGCCCGCGACAACCTGACGTTCCCGCTGGTGTCGGACACCGACCACGCGGTGCTCGAAGCCTACGGGGCGTGGGGGGAGAAGAAGAACTACGGCCGCACCACGGTCGGCGTCATCCGCTCGACGTTCGTCATCGACGAGGAGGGCCGGATCGCCGACGCGCGCTACGGGGTCAAGGCGACCGGCCACGTCGCCCGACTCCGGCGCGACCTCGGCCTGGACTGACCGGGCCCCGGTCACCCGCACCGCCGCCCCGGGTGGCCGGATCGTCGACGACAGCGGCGCCGGCGGACCGGTAGGCTGGCGGTCCGCCGCGCGGGAGTGGCGTAACTGGCAGCCGCGCCAGGCTTAGGTCCTGGTGCCCGAAAGGGCGTGGGGGTTCGAGTCCCCCCTCCCGCACCGGTCACCCCACGTCCGGCACCACCGGGTCGCCCACCGCCACCCGGCCGTAGGGGGCGTCCGGGATGAGGTGGACGCCGAACAGCAGCCGGCCGTCCACCGACCGGTGCCGGGCGAGCACCCGCAGCGGTTCGCTCCCCCGCACGCCCGTCTCCTGGTCCACGGTGGTGACCACGCACCGGCCGCAGCGCTTCACCACCCGGAAGGTGACCGCGCCGACCCGGATCCGGCGCCCCAGCCAGTCGTCCTCGCACCACGGGTCGCCACCGTCGACCACCAGGTTGGGGCGGAACCGGGTCATCGGCAGCGGACCCTCGTCGCTGCCGGACTCCGCGAGCCAGCCGTTGAGCGCCGCAAGCGACGCGAGGTTGGTGAGCAGCAGCGGGTGGGCGTCGGCGAACGAGACCGTGTCGCCCGGGGCGCCCTCCGGCGGCCGGACCGGCCGCCTGGTCGGGTCGTCCAACCACAGCAGCTGGACCGGCCGGCCGACCACCGCGGTGAACCACGCACCGGCCGCCGCCCCGGCCGGGGTGGCGGCCACCGTCGCGCCCCACACCGTCACCCGTCGCGCCGGGTCGGGCGCGGGTGCCGGCACGACGAGTTCCGGGCGGCCGGGCGCACGCAGCACCAGGCCGCCGCGGTCGTCCGGCACCGGGCGTACCGTCGCCAGCACCGGCGCCTCCCGCTGGCTGACCATCCGACCGGTGGGGTCGGCCACGATCCAGCGCCGGTCGCCGGCCAGCCCCCACGGCTGCACCTCGGCGGTGTCCACGTCGAGGCGGTGGCACGCCTTCACCGGGTGGATGTGGATCGACGCCAGCCGCACGCGACCTGTGTACCAGGCGTCCGCACGCCGGTCGCGCCGACTACAGTCGGGGTGCACCTCGCCGACCACCTACCGGAGGTCCGTCGATGTCCACACCGATCCGCGCCGACCGGGGCACCACCCTGACCTGCCGCGGATGGCAGCAGGAGGCGGCCCTGCGCATGCTGCGTAACAACCTCGACCCGGAGGTCGCCGAACGCCCGGAGGACCTGGTCGTCTACGGCGGCACCGGCAAGGCCGCCCGGGACTGGCCGTCCTACCACGCCCTGGTACGCACCCTGACCACCCTGGGCGACGACGAGACCATGCTTGTGGTCTCCGGCCGGCCGGTCGGGGTGCTGCGCACCCACGAGTGGGCGCCGCGCGTGCTCATCGCCAACTCCAACCTGGTCGGTGACTGGGCGACCTGGCCGGAGTTCCGCCGGCTGGAGGCGCTGGGGCTGACCATGTACGGCCAGATGACCGCCGGCTCGTGGATCTACATCGGCACCCAGGGCATCCTGCAGGGCACCTACGAGACGTTCGCGGCGGTGGCGGCCAAGCGGTTCGGCGGGTCGCTGGCCGGCACGCTGACGCTGACCGCCGGCTGCGGCGGCATGGGCGGGGCCCAGCCGCTGGCGGTCACCATGAACGGCGGGGTCTGCCTCATCGTGGACGTGGACGCCGCGAGGCTGCGCCGCCGGGTGGAGACCGGCTACCTGGACACCATCGCCGACGACCTGGACTCCGCGGTGGAGCAGGCGCTGGCCGCCAAGCGGGAGCGGCGGGCGCTGTCGGTCGGGGTGGTCGGCAACGCCGCCTGGGTCTTCCCGGAGCTGCTGCGCCGCGGCGTGGAGATCGACATCGTGACCGACCAGACCAGCGCCCACGACCCGCTGACGTACGTGCCGGAGGGCGTCGACCCGGCGGACGCGCCCGACTACGCGGCGGCCAAGCCCGAGGAGTTCACCGACCGGGCCCGCGCCAGCATGGCGAAGCACGTGGAGGCCATGGTCGGGTTCCTGGACGCCGGCGCCGAGGTGTTCGACTACGGCAACTCGATCCGGGACGAGGCCCGCAAGGGCGGGTTCGACCGGGCGTTCGCGTTCCCCGGGTTCGTCCCTGCGTACATCCGGCCGCTGTTCTGCCAGGGCAAGGGCCCGTTCCGGTGGGTGGCGCTGTCCGGCGACCCGGCCGACATCTACGCCACCGACCAGGCCATCCTCGACCTGTTCGGTGACAACGAGCCGCTGGCCCGATGGATCCGGATGGCCGGTGAGAAGGTGAAGTTCCAGGGGCTGCCGGCGCGAATCTGCTGGTTGGGCTACGGCGAGCGGGAGAAGGCCGGGCTGCGGTTCAACGAGATGGTCGCCGACGGGCGGCTGCGCGCCCCGATCGTCATCGGCCGCGACCACCTCGACGGCGGGTCGGTCGCCTCGCCCTACCGGGAGACCGAGGGCATGGCCGACGGCTCGGACGCGATCGCCGACTGGCCGCTGCTCAACGCTCTGGTCAACACCGCCTCCGGCGCCTCGTGGGTGTCCATCCACCACGGCGGTGGGGTCGGCATCGGACGGTCCATCCACGCCGGTCAGGTGTGCGTGGCCGACGGTACGCCGCTGGCGGCGGCCAAGATCGACCGGGTGCTCACCAACGACCCGGGCACCGCGGTGCTGCGGCACGCCGACGCCGGCTACGACCTGGCGCTGGACGTCGCCGCCGGGCACGGCCTGCGGATCCCGATGCGCGAGTCGGACGACCAGGCCCATGCCTGATCCGGCGACGACCGGACCGGACCGGGCCACCGGCGTCGACCCGGACCTGGTGGCGCGGTTCCGCGCGCTGTGGGACACGCTCACCCCGATCGGCCGGGACCCGACCAGCGGCGGCTACCTGCGCCCCGGCTGGTCGCCGGCGGAACTCGCCTGCCGTCGGTGGTTCACCGAGCAGGCCCGCGCCCGGGGCCTTTCCGTGGAGGCCGACGGCAACGGCAACCTGTACGCCTGGTGGGGCGACCCGGCCGCCGGGG
The DNA here is from genome assembly GCA_964608245.1 of uncultured Micromonosporaceae bacterium. Classification (GTDB taxonomy): domain Bacteria; phylum Actinomycetota; class Actinomycetes; order Mycobacteriales; family Micromonosporaceae; genus Natronosporangium. The sequence continues at coordinate 2,617 of CAZSNW010000038.1, read as the reverse complement.
ACGCCGTGGTGACCGGGTCCCACCTGGACTCGGTGCCGCACGGCGGCGCGTACGACGGGGCGCTCGGGGTGGCCAGCGCCCTGCTCGCCGTCGAGCTGCTCGCCGAGCGGGGGCTCAGGCCCCGCCGGCCGGTGGCGGTGGCGGTGTTCGTCGAGGAGGAGGGCTCCCGGTTCGGGCTGGCCTGTCTCGGCACCCGGCTGCTGGTCGGTGCCGTCGACCCGGAGAAGGCCCGTACGCTCACCGACCCGGACGGGGTGACGCTGGCACAGGCGGTGGCCGACGCCGGCGGTGACCCGGACCGGCTCGGACCGGACCCGGAGCGCCTGGCCCGCATCGGCGTGTTCGTCGAACTCCACGTCGAACAGGGGCGCGGCCTGGTGGACCTCGGCGCCCCGGTCGGCGTGGCCAGCGGCATCTGGCCGCACGGCCGGTGGCGGCTGGACGTCACCGGCCGCGGCGACCACGCCGGCACCACCCGGATGGCCGACCGGCGCGACCCGATGCTCACCGCCGCGTACGCGGTGCTCGCCGCCAACAAGGAGGCGAGGCTGCGCGGCGCCCACGCCACCGTGGGGCGGCTGCGGGTCCACCCGAACGCCACCAACGCGGTGCCGTCGAAGGTCTCCTGCTGGCTGGACGCCCGCGCCGCCAGCGAGGAGACCCTGACCGGGTTGGTCGAGGCGGTACGCGGCCGGGTGGCCGACCGGGCCGCGCGGGACGGCACCGAGATCGTCCTCACCGCCGAGTCGGTCAGCCCGGCGGTGGAGTTCGACCCGGTGCTGCGGGACCGGCTCGCCGCCCTGCTCGACGACGCGCCGGTGCTGGCGACCGCGGCCGGTCACGACGCCGGGATCCTCGCCGCCCACGTGCCCACGGCGATGCTGTTCGTCCGCAACCCGACCGGGGTGTCGCACGACCCGGCCGAGCACGCCACCGACGCCGACTGCGCCGCCGGGGTGGCGGCGCTGGCGCGGGTGCTGGAGGAGCTGGCATGCCGGTGACCACCCGCTACCACGCGGCGCTGGCGTGGCTGCCGGAGACGGGCCCGGCCCGCGACGTGCTCATCGAGATCGTCGACGGCCGCTTCACCGCGGTCACGCCCGGGGTGCCGGCGCCGGCGGACGCCACCGTGCTGCGAGGTCTCACCCTGCCCGGGTTCGCCAACGCCCACTCGCACGCCTTCCACCGGGCGCTGCGCGGCCGCACCCACCACGGGCGCGGCACGTTCTGGACGTGGCGGGAGCGGATGTACGCGGTGGCCGCACGCCTGGACCCGGACACCTACCTTGAGCTCGCCACCGCCGCGTACGCGGAGATGGCCGCAGCCGGCATCACCTGCGTGGGCGAGTTCCACTACCTGCACCACGCCCCGGACGGCACCCCGTACGACGGCGACGCCATGGGCGAGGCGCTGGTGGAGGCGGCCGCCCGGGCCGGGGTGCGGCTCACCCTGCTCGACACCTGCTACCTGGTCGCCGGGGTGGACGGGGCGCCGCTTACCGGCCCCCAGCGCCGGTTCGGCGACCGGGACGCCGAGGCGTGGGCGCGCCGGGCGGGTGCCCGCACCGGTGGTGCGCACTGGCGGCCGGGGGCGGCGGTCCACTCGGTACGCGCCGTGCCGGCGACCCAGATCCCGACGGTGGCGGCCCTGGCGGCCGAGCGGGGCTGGCCGCTGCACGTGCACCTGTCCGAACAGCCGGCGGAGAACGAGGCGTGCCTGGCCCACCACGGCCGCACCCCGACCGCGCTGCTGGCGGACCTGGGGGTGCTCGGCCCGTCCACCACCGCGGTGCACGCCACCCACCTGTCCACAGAAGACGTCGGCTGGCTGGGCGGCTCCGGCACCCGGGTGTGCCTGTGCCCGACCACCGAGCGGGACCTGGCCGACGGGATCGGCCCGGCCGCGGCGCTGGCGGAGGCCGGCAGCCCGCTGTGCCTGGGCACCGACAGCCACGCGGTGGTGGACATGTTCGAGGAGGCGCGGGCGGTGGAGCTGGACGGCCGGCTGGCCTCGCTCCGGCGCGGCCTGTTCGACCCGGCGGAGCTGGTCACGGCCGCCACGCTCGCCGGCCACCGGGCGCTCGGCTGGTCGGACGCGGGCGCGATCGCCCCGGGGATGCGGGCGGACCTGGTGACCGTGGCGCTGGACACCGTGCGTACCGCCGGGACCGACCCGGCGCAGGTGGTGTTCGCCGCCACCGCCGCCGACATCCGGCAGGTGGTGTGCGACGGCCGGGTGGTGGTCCGCGACGGCGCCCACGTGCGGCTGGACGTGCCGGCGGCGCTGGCGGCCGCGGTGGCGGCGGTGACGGGCGACGGGACGGCGAGCGTGAGGGGTGTCGGCACGTGAGCAGCATCCTGCTGGACAACATCGGCGAGCTGGTCACCAACAGCCCCGAGGAGGGCGACGGCGACCTGCTCGGCCTGCGTACCCGCGCCGCGGTGGTGGTCGAGGACGCGCGCGTGGTGTGGGTCGGCGAGGCCGGGAGGGCGCCGGCGGCCGACGAGCGCACCGACCTGGCCGGTCGGGCGGTGCTGCCCGGGTTCGTGGACAGCCACACGCACCTGGTGTTCGCCGGGGACCGGGCCGCGGAGTTCGCCGCCCGGATGGCCGGCG
>CAZSNW010000037.1:0-15801 GCA_964608245.1 uncultured Micromonosporaceae bacterium | reverse complement strand
GCGCAGGAACCCGGCGCACTGCTCGAACGCCTTCGGCCCCAGGCGCGGCACCTGGGTGAGCTGCTGACGGGAGCGGAACGGCCCGTTGGCGTTGCGGAACGCCACGATGCTCTCCGCCAGCGTCGGGGTGATGCCCGACACCCGGGCGAGCAGCGGCACCGAGGCGGTGTTGACGTCCACCCCGACCGCGTTGACGCAGTCCTCCACCACCGCGTCCAGCGACCGGGCGAGCTTGGACTCGGTGACGTCGTGCTGGTACTGGCCGACCCCGATCGACTTCGGATCGATCTTGACCAGTTCGGCCAGCGGGTCCTGCAGGCGGCGGGCGATCGACACCGCGCCGCGCAGCGACACGTCCAGGTCGGGCAGCTCCCGGGAGGCGTACGCGGAGGCCGAGTAGACCGACGCGCCCGCCTCGTTGACCACCACCTTGGTCAGGCGCCGCCCCGGCATCGCCTTGATCAGGTCGGCGACCAGCCGGTCGGTCTCCCGGGAGGCGGTGCCGTTACCGATCGCGATGAGCTCCACGCCGTGGCGCTCCACCAGCCGGGCGAGGACGACCAGCGACTCCTTCCACCGGTCGTGCGGCTGGTGCGGGTAGATCGTGGCGGTGTCCACCACCTTCCCGGTGCGGTCGACCACCGCCACCTTCACCCCGGTCCGGTATCCCGGGTCCAGGCCCATGGTGGGCCGCTCCCCCGCCGGGGCGGCGAGCAGCAGGTCCCGCAGGTTGGCGGCGAACACCCGCACCGCCTCGTCCTCGGCGGCCTGCCGCAGCCGCATCCGGATGTCGACCGCGAGCTTCACCAGGATCCGGGTACGCCAGGCGAGGCGTACCGTCTCGGCGAGCCACGCGTCGGCGGGCCGACCCTTGTTCTCGATCCCGAACCGGCGGGCGATCATCTGCTCGTACGCGCTGGGGCCTGCCGGCTTCGGCGCGTCGTCCTCCGGCTCCGGCTCGGGAGCGAACGTGAGGTCGAGCACCTCCTCCTTCTCACCGCGCAGCAGCGCGAGCACCCGGTGGGAGGGCAGGCCGGGGAAGTCCTGGGAGAAGTCGAAGTAGTCGGCGAACTTGGCGCCGCTGGTCTCCTTGCCCTCGCGTACCCTGGCGACCAGCCGGCCGTGGGTCCACATCCGCTCGCGCAGCTCGCCGATGAGGTCGGCGTCCTCGGCGAACCGCTCCATGAGGATGGCGCGCGCCCCGTCGAGCGCGGCCGCCTCGTCGGGCACGCCACGGTCGGCGTCCACGTAGGCGGCGGCCGCCTGCCGCGGGTCCTGCGCGGGGTCCGCGAGCAGCGCGTCGGCCAGCGGTTCCAGGCCCGCCTCGATGGCGATCTGCGCCTTGGTACGCCGCTTGGGGCGGTACGGCAGGTAGATGTCCTCCAGCCGGGCCTTGGTGTCGGCCGCCATGATCTGGGCGCGCAGCTCGTCGGTGAGCTTGCCCTGGCTCCCGATCGACTCCAGGATGGCGGCCCGCCGCTCCTCCAGCTCCCGCAGGTAGATGAGCCGCTCCTCGAGCGTGCGCAGCTGGGTGTCGGTGAGGCCGCCGGTCACCTCCTTGCGGTAGCGGGCGATGAACGGCACGGTGGCGCCGGAGTCCAGCAACAACACCGCGGCGGCCACCTGCCGCTCAGCCACCCCCAGCTCGGCGGCGATCCGCTCGGTCACGGTCGGGAGTCGGTCGGTCACGGTCGGCTGGCTCGTCACGGTCACTTCTGCTCCAGACAGGATCCGGTGCCTTCGGGCAGGTGGGAGCGTCCGCCGGAGCGGTGCGGGCACCGCCGGCGGCGCAGACAGCCCGACAGTCTACGGACGCCGGTCGCGTTCCGGCCGTCGCACCCGACGGCGCGTGTCACCGTCTCTGTCCCACGACGGCCTTCGCGCCCGCCCCTCCGGGCCCGGGGCCCTGGGCCCCGGGCCCGGAGGGAACCGCCCGACCGGACGTCAGTAGAGGAAGTTGGATCCTCCGATCCCCCCTGCCAGTGCCGCCCGGGCCAGCCCACTGCTGATCCTCGGACCGGAGGTCCGCGGAGACGGCGCCGACACCCGGGCCGTCACCGCCGGCTTCGACAGCCCGCCTTTCGATCGGGCCGAAGCGGACGACCGTGCCGTGGCCGAATTCTTCCCCGCCGCGGATTGCGGCGTGGTCGACCGGGACGATCCGCCGGAGCTCTTGGAGGTGGAACCGTGTCCGGTGGACGACGTGGGTGGCGCACTGCGACTCCGCGCGACATCGGCAGCGACACTAGCCACGATGGCCGCGCTGGTGACGACCGCCGCCGACACCAGGGAGTCCCACTCGGGGTCCCGCGTACTATGCCGATGGGTGGTGAACATCTTCTGCGCCATGTCAAGGTCATATTGATCGCGGACCGTGAAGTTGCTTGGCGCCTCCACATAGTTGCCCCTGTCCCGGAACACGGTGTAGCGTTCCAGGCCATTGCCGTCCGACTCGACCACCACCCAGGCACTCGGATCACCGATCATCGGTCCGACGCTGATATGGTCGAACGCCGGGCCCCGCATCACGATCCGGCCAGGTACCAGCCGCGGGCGCTGGCGCACCCAGTTCAGTCCACTGTCCACCGACTTCTGGGCTATCCCGTCCGGGGTGGTATAGGGCTTGATCTCCCATACCCATACCACGTCGGCCTTCTGGCCGGCCAGCCGAGAGCAGTTCCAGCAGACCAGGTCCGCACCGTTCTGGGTGTACGGGGAGACGGTGATCTGCACCTTATCGCCATACCTTGCGACCAGGTCGAGCGCCCGGAGATAGACGGCGGTCGCATGTGCCCGGGAACTGCCGGGAAGCTTGTAATCCTCCGGCGACAAGCCGTCCGGGTCGGCCAGCGTGACCGGGTTGTTGTTGGCGTAGCTGTAGCCGTTGATCTGCTGCGGATCGGCGATGTTCATGATGGGGTCGGCCGAAATGAACCGCCCCAGCTCCGGGTCGTACAGCCGGGCACCCAGGTGGACCAGACCCGTGGGGTCCTCGGTGCCGCCGACAAACCCCTTGTCACCGGCCCACCACGCCGGCGCGCCGCCGCGCGGACCGCCGAACGGCAGGCTGCGGCGCCGCTGCACCTGCAGGTCCGCGTCGCGGACCGCCACGGTGGCGGTGTTGTGGTGGTCGGTCACCAGCCACGTGACACCCGCCGCCGTCCGCACCGCGACCTGGCCACCGGCGTGGTGGTAGTACCGGGTGGCGGACAGCTGCCCGCTCGCCGCGTCGTACCGCAGCTCCTGGCCGCCCGGCAGGTACAGGGTGGTGCCCGTCGGGTCGCGCCGGATCAGCCGGTTGCCGTCAGCGTCGTAGAGGAACTCGGTCGTCCCCTCCGGGCCGGTCACCGAGGTCAGCTGGTGCCCGGCGTCCCAGGTGAAGGTCTGGGTGACCCCGTCGACGGTCTTCTCCACCAAATTGCCGCTGGCGTCGTACGCGTAGCTGTGCGTACTGGAGCCGAGCGGACCGGACAGCTGCGCGCCGGTGACCGTGTGCGGCTGCGGCGAGCCGGGCGCCGGATAGGTGTAGGTGGTGACACCCACCCCGACCTGGGTCTGCGTCAGCCGGTTGTTGGACTCGTCGTACGTCCACACCAGCCGGTAGGGCGCCACCCCGCCGATCGGACCCGGGTAGACGGCGCAGTTGTCCGGGCCGGTGGACATCGGCGTCCACGCGTCGGTCAGCCGGCGCAGGTGGTCGTACCGGAAGCACTGGGTGTCGACCGGCGTGGTCTGCCCCGGGCTGTCCGCGATCCGGACCACGTTGCCGGCGTCGTCGTAGGAGTAGCTCAACCGGAGCGCCTCCGGCCGCTGCTCCGGGGTCGCCGACAGTCCGACCAGCCGGCTGGTGGCCTCGTCGTACTGGGCGTTGACCACCGTCCGCTTGCCCACGTCGCCGAGCACCCGCTGGGTGAGCTGGCCGAGCGCGTCGTAGGTGGCGCTGTGGACGTAGACCGCGAGCGGCGAGTGGATCGTGGTCTGGTTGCCGACGTCGTCGTAGCCGAACTGCAGCTGCTCGGCCGGCAGGTCACCGACCGCCGGCAGCTGCACGGTGGCCAGCGCACCGTTGGCCCGGTAGGTGACGGTCGTCTCGTAGACACCGGCCACCCCGGTCTCGGCCGGCGGGATCACCAGCCGGATGCCGGTTGGCCGGCCGCCGGTGTCGTAACCGGTGACCTCGTGCACGTACTGCGCGCCGCCGTGGTGGCGGATCGCCTTGGCCAGCCGTCCGACCCCGTTCGGCGCCGTGTCGTACACCCACTCGGCCAGCACCGGCCCGGTCGGCGACCCGGTGCGCACACTGGTCGGCCGGTCCAGGTCGTCGTAGGTGTAGGCGAGGGTCAGGCCGCGGGCGTCGGTGCGGGTGACGATCCGACCGACCCGGTCGAAGGTGCGGGTGACCAGCCCGGTGTCCGGGTCGTCCGCGGCCACCTGCCGACCCCACTGGTCGTACGCGAAGCTCCACGTGTTGCCGGCCGGGTCGGTGACGGTCGCGAGCTCACCCCGCCGCGTGTAGGTGTAGGTGGTCTCGTCGTAGGCACCTGACGGCGTGGGGCCGTGGTACTGCCGCAGCGCGACCGTCCGCCCGCGCGCGTCCACGATCGTGGTGGTGGCGGTGCCTCCGGCCGGCGGGGTGACGTGCACCCGGTCGCCCTCGTACGCGTACGAGGTGCGCCACGCCTCGGTGCCGCCGGTGAGCAGGATCTCGTCGGTGAGGCGCCCGACACCGTCGTGGACGAACTCCACCACCCCCGGAATCTGCGGGATCCCGGCGCCGACCAGGGTGGTGGCCGGCGGCGCGTTGGAGGTGTCGTAGTAGGGCCGGGACACCCAGGCGACCAGGCCACGCGAGTCGTAGACGGTGTCGCTGATCACCCGGCCGCCGCCCGGCGCCTGCTCCTGGGTCTGCCGGTGCCGCATCGCCCCGTCGAGCAGCGTCACCGTGGTCCGGTAGCCGGTGCCGTCCGGCAGCAGGGCACGCGTGGTGACCGCCGACGGCGCGTCCTTGCGGACCAGGTACTCGTAGGCGAGGTCGGGCAGGTCGGCGGCCGGGTTCCGGCCGGGCAGCCACACCTTGGTCACCCGGCCCAGTCCGTCGTAGCGGAAGGTGACCGTCTCACCGTTCTCGTCCGTCGCCTGCACCGGCATCTCCCACGCCGGCTCGTAGGTCACGGTGGTGGTGTGGCCGGCCGGGTCGGTGGTCGACACGCTGGTGAGCGGGCCGCCGGCCGCCGGGGTGTGGGTGACGCGGGTGTGCCGGTCCAGCGCGTCGTACGCGTCGGTCAGCCGGCCGTACGCGTCGTGCTCACCCCGCCAGGTGGTGACCCACACCGGGGTGGTGCCGTTCCACGACTCGACCTCCTGCACGCGTACCGGCAGGCCCCGGGTGGGGGCGGCGCCGAAGGTGGTCGGGTCGTCGTAGAAGGTGCGCACGTCGCTGAGCACGTCGCCGGGCCGGTCGGGGGTCACGGAGCAGGCCACCCCGACCGTCTCGACGCGGGAGACGAGCTCCACCAGCCAGGTGGTGGTGTTGCGCGCGTACTCCAGCCGGACGCACCGGTCGTCGTCCGCAGTGGACTCGTCGCCCAGGTCGTCGATCCGGACCGGCATGCCGTAGGTGGTGTCGAACGTCGTGGTGGTCGAGGTCCACCGCACGCCGCTCGCCAGCCGGGTCCGCGTGCGTACCGTCTCCACGTTGGTCATCCACGCGCGCAGCGGGCCGTCGGAGGCGGTGGGCCCGTGACGCCACGGGGTGTAGATGGTGCCGGACACCCAGTCGCCGCCCGGCCCGTCGAGCACGGTCACCTCGCGCAGGAACCCGGCGTACGCCTCGTGGTCGGTGATCGACACGCCCTGCGAGTCGGTGACCTGCACGGTGCGGGTGCCACCGGACGGGGTGGCCCGGTCGCCGTGCATGCCCCGCAGGTAGAGGTACTCGACCGCCGACCGGGTCTCCTGGGCGGAGCCGTGCACCACGCGCACCTTCGAGTAGCCCCGCCACCGCGACCAGGTGCGCTCATCGGCCGGGGTCAGCGGCGAGTCGTCGTAGCGCCACGCGGGGTCGTCCAGGTACTGGTAGTGGGTCTCCATCCGCGGCGAGGCGCCGGTCCCGTCGTCCACGTAGACCGCGGTGACGACGTACTTGTGGAACCAGTCGAGGGTGGGGTCGTCGTCGCCGAGCCCGTACCACTGCGGGAAGCACCGCCTGGTGTTGGTGTGCGGGGTGGGCAGGTCGCCCCGGGTGCACTCGGGCTCGGAGTAGACCACGGTCACCGCCGCCCCGGATCCGTTGTAGACGGTCTGGATCCGGAACCGGTTGATGCTGGTCTTGCCGTCCTGCGGCCCGTCCACCCGGTTGGCCAGCGGCGCCTGCGTGTCGAAGACGATCTCCGGGTCGGCCACCACGTCACCGCCGGCGGTGGTGACGTGACCGGTGCGGGTGATGCCGGCCAGCCACATCGGTACACCCTCACCGTCGGACGCGCCCGCGTCCAGGAACAGGTGGCGCAGGGTCAGCGACTCCACGGTCTCGTGCGTGCCGCCGCGCAGCACCTGGGTGCGGATCCGCTCCAGCCGCTTCTGGGTCCAGAAGGTCGGGACGAGCTGGGTGGTGCACGGCGCGGCCGCGCAGTACAGGTCCCACGGGGTGTCCGGCCACGCCGACGGGTTGGCCTGGGTGCACGTCGCGCCCGGCAGGCAGCGGTCGGCCACGTCGAACACGACCCGCGCCGGGGCCGGACCGGTGTGCTCGCTGCCGGCCCGGGTGCCGTACTCGATCCTCGTCAGCCAGCCGCCCCGGTGGTAGGTGGTGCGCTTGGCCGAGTCGAGTTCCCGCGCGTACGCGCCGGTCTCGCGGCTGTAGAACAGCGTCATCGAGTTGCCGCGCGGGTCGACGACGTAGTCGAGGTTCCACCGCCACGCCTGGGTGCAGCGGGAGGCGGCGAAGTTGTTCGCCACGTGACACGGCTCGCCCGGGTGGTTGCCGTAGACCGGCACCGTCCAGGTGCTGTTGGTCGCCGCGGTGTCGGTCGGGAATCCCTGCCGACGGTGCCGGCCGAAGAAGTACTGCACCCCGTCGGTGGTGGTCACCACCCAGTACTCGCCGTTGTCGGTGCCGTTGCCGAGGCTGGGGTCGAACCGCTGCTCGATGCGCGAGCCGTCGTCGGCCACCCCCCGCCACCGGCCGTTGCCGTCGCGGACCAGCTCGGTCAGCTGCCCGTTGAGCGACAGGACCGCGTTGTCGGACACCCAGCACAGGTCACCGGTCTCCAGCTGGGCGTTGTTGGGCTGCTGACCGCCGACCGGCTTGCGGTCGTCGATGCACGGCCGGTAGGTGCGTTCGATGTACCCGGGCCACAGGTCCCAGCCGTCCCCGACCCACGACCCCTGGCTGTTGGTGTTCACCGTCCGGCCGTCGACCGCCTGGGACGAGTAGGACAGGGCCAGGTTGGGCTCCGGTCCGCCCAGGCCCGGCACCACGGTCACCGGGTACTCCCACAGGAAGGTCCCGGTCTGCACCGACACCTGCCAGGTGCCCGCCGTGCCGAGACCGGTGGCGGCGTACGTGCCGTTGTCGCCGCCGGGGCCCGCGGTGACCGCGAGCATCGTGTAGCCACCGTCGCCGGACAGCGGCACGGTGACCGCCAGCCGCCCGGCGGTGTGGTCGTTGGCCGACGGCAGCACGGTGCCGACCCGGCACCGGCCGCCGTCCCGGCCCGGGCGACCGCAGCCCTCCAGAGTCGACACCCGCAGGCGGGAGGCCCACTCACCGCCGTAGGCCTGCCGGAACGCCGAGTAGTCCACCTCGACGGTGACCGACGCGGCAGCCTCGACCCCGTCGGCGCGGGCGATGCCGACCACCAGGCCGGCCACGCCCGCCGCCGCGGTCGCCGCCCGGTCAGCCACCTGCACCGACACCCGGGACGGCACGGACGCCACGTCGGCCATCCCCAGCGCGGCCAGCTCCTGCTGCCCGGGTGTCAACGGCGCCGGCCCGACCAGGACGGGCAGGTCACCGGCGCGTACCCGCCCGGAGCGCGCCGGCTCCGGTGCGCCGTCGGCGCGGGCCGGCCCGGCGTCGGCGGGGTGCAGCCCGGCCAGGCTCACCTGGGCGAGCCCACCGTCCGGCCACCGCGCGTGGGTGACCTCCGTGACGGCGTACCGGGGGGCCTGCGGCTCCGGCAGGCCGGGCGGGTCGACCGCCGTCACCTCGACCCCGGTCAGCCCGGGCGGCGCCGGCGGTTGCCAGTCGGCGTCCGACCGGGCCGCCACCGGCTGCTCGTTCATCGTGATCAACAGGACGCCGGTGAGCAGCAAAGCCAGGCTCCGGACGCCGGTGCGACGGGCCGGCCGGGTCCGCTCAGCGGACGACGGTACGTGCGGATCGCGGGTCATGGTTGGCTCCCTCGACTGTTCGGTGCGGACGCTGTGCCGGTGAGGTGTCCGTCCGGTTGCGGGTCGGGCGGGTTCCCCGGCCCGGGGCCGGTCCGCGCCAGCTCCACCACGGCGACGCCGATCAGGTCGGTGCCGACCCGCGCGGTCAGCTCCAGGACGAGCACCGCGTCCTGGCCGGGCACGTCCGGGGCGGTGAAGCTGCCCGCGGCCACCCCGGTCCAGGTCTGGAGCACCTCCAGCCGGCAGTCCTTCGGCGCCAGGCAGTACTCCACCCACAGCCGCCAGCTCAGGTCGTCGACCGGCAGCGGACCCTCGGTGTTGAACGCCGACCCGGAGAAGCTGATCTGCTGGTGGCTGACCCAGGTCTGGGTGGGCGACGGCTGGTCGATCACCGCGGTCGGGGTCAGGTCGAACTCCCGGTACGCGACGGTGAACGTGCCCGGCTGCGCCGGCACCACGATCTCCTGGACCGCCGCGCCGCCGTGCGCCCAGCCGTCGAACACGAAGGTCGTGCCGTCGAGCGCCTGCTGCGGCGCGGCCGCGACCTCCACCGTCGCGCCGGGCACCAGCGCCACGGTGAACGGCGCCGGAGCGGTCACCGACCCGACGGTCAGCTCCAGCCCCTCCGGGTCCGAGGTGAACTCGACCGCCACGGTGACCGGTTCGAGCCGCACCACCGTGGAGGCGACGCCGTGGTCGTTGACGGCGGTCAGCTCCAGCTCCAGCCACGCCGGCTCGGCCACGTCGGGCGCGGTGAACGACCCGCCGGCCACCCCCTGCCAGGAGGCGAGCACCTGGGCCTGGCAGGCCGGGTCGTCCGGGTCCCCGCAGTCCCGCAGGCGCAGCTGCCAGGACAACGCGCCGGCCGGCAGCGGCCCGGAGGCGTCGAACGCCTGCCCGGAGAAGCTGATCTGGGCACCGGCGCTCCACCGGTCGGTGACCTCCGGGGTGTCGATGGTCACCGCCGGGCTGAGGTCGAGCTGCGCCTCGTACAGGCCGGCGACCTGCATGGGGTCCATCGCGCCCCGGTAGGTCTGCACCCGGGCCACGCCACCGGCCCACCACGCCGACTGGCCACCGGGAAGCGTGCCGCGGCCGAGGGTCAACGGGCCCTGCGCCCGCCAGGTCTCCAGTCCACCGAAGACCGCCGAACCCGCCGGCTGCCCGTCGACGTAGAGCACCAGGCGTCGGTGGTCACGGTCGAACACGCCGACCAGGTGGGTCCAGACGCCGGTGGTCGCCGGCTGGGCCGCGCAGGCCGCGCTCGCCGGTGCGGACGGTGTGTCGTGGTGCGCCATGGTGAGGCAGAACCGGCCCTCCGCGGCGAGGTAACCGAGGGTGACCGCGGACCGCTGCGTCCCGTCGATCGCCACCGCCACCCGGTCTGCGCCGGTGTCGGTGAGGTTGACCCACGCGGACACCGTGAACGGATCGTCGGTGGCGACCGGCGGCCACCAGGTCGGCACCGCACCGGTGGCACCGTCGAAGCTCACCCCGTAGCGGCCGGCGTACGCGTCGACGGGCGCCGGCCAGCTGGCACCGCCGGTGAGCGTGCCGTCGTTGCCGGAGAACGTGTGGTCGAACACGGTCTGCCCGGCCTGCTCGTCGGCCCGCCAGTCGCCGAGAAGCTGCAGCGGCACGCCCGTTCCGGACTGGTCGGCGTACCACTGGGCCACCTGGTCGGGCGTGGCCGCACCCTGGTAGGCCCGCACCGCGTCGACGGTGCCCCGAAGCGGCGTGGCGCCCGGGCCGCCGCCGATGCGCAGCCCGCCGGTGGCCGCCTGGGTGGCGACCTGCGTCCGGGAGCCGGCCAGCTGCCCGTCGACGTACAGCCGCAGCTCGCCGGCGGCCGCGTCGTACACGCCGACCAGGTGGGTCCACACGCCCGGCTGCGGGGTGCCGCCGGTGACCTGGTGCCAGGTGGCGGCGACACCGTCGTGCGAGGTCACCGCCAGCCGCCACGCGCCGGCCGCCGGGTGGTAGGACAGCTGCACCGCCGGGCCGTCCACCCCGTCGGTCTGCACCACCCACTGTTCGGTGCCGGACAGCTCGTCCAGCCGCACCCAGGCGGAGACGGTGAAGGACCGGTCGGTGGCCAGCGTCGGGCCGGCGGTCACCAGGTGGCTGCCGGGCTGGTCGCCGATCCACACGCCGCGCGACCCGGCGTGGCCGAACGCGGTCCACTGCGCGTCGCCGGACCGGGTGGCGTGGTTGCCCAGCTGCGAGGAGTCGGCGGCGACGTCACCGCCGGTCTCTTCGAAGTCCCAGGCGCCGACCTGCACCAGCGCGTCCGGGTCGGGCGCGGGCGGGCAGTCGGCGAGTCGGCACCGCTGGAACATGTGCAGCACCTCGACCTCGGGCACGACCCGCTGGTACGCGCGGACCTCGTCGATCCGGCCGGCGAAGTGGTCGCCGGTGAACGCGCGGCCGACCTCGAACGACCCGGTGGCCGCCCACGCCGTCGGGGCGGTCGTCTGGGTGACGTCGCCGGGGACGGGCAGGCCGTTGTTCGGGCCGCCGTTGACCCACAGCCGCAGCACACCGGCCGGGCCGTCGACGACCCCGACCAGGTGGGTCCATTCACCCGTCTGCGGGGTCACGGTCGAGCAGGTCTCGGTCGTACCGGAGGTCGGGTCGTCGGCGTGCCGTACCTGGAAGCACCACTGGCCCGAGGCGTGCCGGTAGTAGAGCCGGAACATCCAGGTGTCGGCGCCGCGCTGCGCCAGCACCGTGCGGTCCCCCCCGAAGACGTCCGGCCGCACCCACGCGGAGACGCTGAACCCGGCCGGATGGTCGGTCGTCACCACCGGCGGCATCTCGACGTACGCGGTGGCGCCGTCGAGCAGGACCGCGGTGCCGGACGCCTGCGGGTCGTCCGGGTTGATGCCGGACGGCGCCCAGGTCGCGCCGCCGCGCAGCTGGCCGGCGAGTTCGGGACCGCCGACCGCGCTCGCCGCGACCGTGCCGCCGCCCTCGTCGAACTTCCAGTAGCCGGCGTCGGCGGGCTGCGGCTTCACGTAGAACGGGTACGCCTGCCACGGGGAGGTCCACCCGGCGTGGTCGACGGTCCGGACCTCCAGCAGCTGCTCCAGGTCACCGGGCGGGGCGAGCACCAGCGTGTGGGACGAGCCCTTGGGCACGTCTGCGGAGTGGACCTGCGCCTCGCCGTTCCACCGCCACTGGTAGGTGACGACGTCGTCGGCGCCGGCCGGGCCGAAGTGGAACACCCCGGGCTGCCCGACCCCGCCGTTCCAGGTGCCGGTGTCCTTGTGCGCGTACAGCGGTGACGAGACGGTGGGCGCCGGCGGGGCCTGGGTGTCGATCGTGAAGTGGTACCAGGGCGACCACGAACCGCTACGCCCGTGGACGTCGTTGACCGAGCGGACCCGCAGCCGCAGCTCCCCTTCGGGAAGCGGCGACGACGGCTGCCAGGTCTGTTTCACGCCGGTCGGGGAGGCGGCCCGGGTGGCCGAGGCGAGCACCGACACCTCGTCGACCGGATGCACCTCGAACACCACGTCGGTGGCGTCGCCGAACGGGTGCTGCGGGGTGGCGCGGAAGGTGGGTCGGTCGGCGCGCAGCACCGCCGGTGAGTCGCACGACTGGTAGCAGTCGGCGGCCGAGTCCACTCCGATCGCGCCGGGTGTCTGCGGGCCGGAGGTGTCCACCGTGAGGTTGACGTAGCTGGACCAGGGGCCGTTGATGCCGTCGGCGTTGCGCGCCCGGACCCGGAAGCGGTACTCCTTGCCGTTGGTCAGCGTCGGGGTGCGCCAGGTGGCGACCGTGTTGTTCGACACCGTGGTGGTGCCGGTGGCGACCACCTCGTCGGTGGCGCGGTCCCGCAGCTGGAACTCCGCGGTGACCTTGCCGCCCAGCTCGTTGCGCACCTTGGCCTGCAGAGTGGGCCGGGTGATCCGCATCGTCACCGGGGAGCTGCACGACCCGGCGCAGCCGTCCTGCGGCTTGACCGACGTCGGCGTGTCCGGCACCGAGTTGTAGGTCACCTTGAACCGCGGCGAGGCGGGGTCGAAGTACTTCCACTGCATGCCGTCGCTCTCGTCCGGCGCGCGCAGGCCGAAGGTGAACGTCGTGTTCCCGGCGTCCATGGCCGACTGCAACTTGTCCTTCATGGACGACGTCGACCACGTCATCGTCGCGTCCGGCTGTGGGCAGGCGCCCTTGTTGGCCTTGGCCGACTTGGTGCCGAAGTTGGTCAGCCACTTGTCCTTCATGCTGTTCCAGGTCACCGAGCCGGAGCCGATGGTGTTGGTCCGCCACAGCGCGACCGGGGTCGCCGAGCAGGACGCGGAGTGCTGGAGCGTGATGGTGAACTCGGGGTTCTTGACGACCTTGTATCCGGAACCGGTGATGTCCTCGATGTGGAACCGCATGTGGGAGCGCCACACTCCGCACCAGGAGCCGCAGCCGCTCCAGTTGAGGTTGCCGACCCGGATCTGGTTGCGCGGCTGGGCGGTGCCGGACGGCCACGAGCTGTTGGGTTGGGTCTTGAACACCGGCGCCCAGTTGGTGGCCTTCCGGGTGAACGAGGGGTCGATCATCACCGGGTAGACGGTGTCCGGGTCGGCGAGCATCGCGAGGTCCGGGATGACCGCGAGTTCCCCGTCGGCGTACTCGACCTGGACCGTCTCCATTCGGCCGGGTCCGAGGTCGGCCGGTGCCACCGGGTCGCCCGACCCGCCACCGTCGGGAGCCTCGTCGAGGTGGGGCGAGTCCCACATGACCGACGGGGGCGCCACGAACACCGGCTCGCCGGTGGTCTCGGAGCGCACCTCGATCCCGCCGTCGTCGTCGACGTGGACGGTGACGCCGTCGGTGGTCACCTGCCAGCTGAGGCGACCCATGTCGGGGTGCAGCCCGGCCGCGCGTTCCTTGACCACGATGACGAGGCCGACCGACTCGGCGCCGACCGTGACCACGATGTCGATCCCGGGCTTCACCTCCGGGTAGGTGGCGGTGTCGCCGGACAGCACAGGTGTCGGCAGCGTCTGCGGCCAGGTGAGCCCCAGCCGGTGGTCGCCGTCGACGAGGACGAGCAGCTCGTCGGTGCCGCCGGCCGACAGTGAGACGTCGAGCAGGGTCGCGCCCGGCACGACCCGGCCGTTCTCGACCCGCAGCGTGGTGTCCACCGGCACCCACGCGTCGTCCTTCCGCACGCGCTGCGGCGCCAGGTACGCGTCGAACGTCACCGTGCCGTCCGGGTTGGCCAGGTGGCGGGCGTACTCGGTGGTCCGTCCGAGGATCTCGACCGGTTCGCCGAGCACCTCCGCGGCGATGACCGCGGACTCCAGGTCCGGGGCGGCCGGCTCAGGGCCGGTGCCCGGCACGAGGGTGAGGCTTTCCGTCGGATCCGACGTCGTGACCGTCGGCGCGCCGCCCGTCGCCGCCGCCGGGGTCGCCGCGGTCAGCGGCGCCGCACCGCCGACCAGCAGCAGCGACAGGATGGCCACCAGGCACCGTCGTGCCGTCCGTTCCACGAGGCTGCCGCCCATCTTCCGCCGTCCCTCCACAGTCGCCGTACGCCCGGGCGGTGGTCTGCGCCGGGCACGGGACAGCGTGGCAGCGGCTGCTCTCAGGTTCCTCTTAGTCGCCTCTTACCGCGGTCCCATCGCGCTGTCGGCGCTGGTGGCGGAAGAGCACGAATCCGCCTCGCGTCCTATGTAGCTCCATGGTGATCTGATCGTTGTCGAACTGTGACCAACCTATTCGGCTTGAGCGGGCACATCAGACGGTGAAAGCCTTGGAAGTGTCGGGGCGCTGGTCTACGCTCCGTCGCCCGACAGCTCACGGGGGGAGGTTGGATGCGGTTCGGCGTCCTCGGACCGTTGGTTCTGCTGACCAGTCGCGGTGTCGACATCACGGCCCGCCGGGAACAGTGCATCCTGGCGATGCTGCTGCTGCATCCCAACCGGGAACTGCCCGTCCCGGTCCTGGCGGAGGCCGTGTGGGCTGACGATCCACCGCCCAGCGTGCGCGGACAGATCCACGACTGTGTATCCAGGCTGCGGAGGCGTCTCGCCGCCGCCGGTATCGCACCCGAGGTCATCCGGACCACCAACACCGGCTACCGGATCACCGTCGAACCCCACGACCTGGACTCGTTACGGTTCGACGGCCTCACCCGGCAGGCGCGCAGCGCCGTGCAGGAGGGTCGAGCCGACAGGGCCCGGCAGCTGCTGGAGGAGGCGCTGGCGCTGTGGCGGGGACCGGCCCTGCTCGGCGTCGCCAGCGACCGGGTGCGACGGCTCGCCGCCGGCCTCGACCAGCGGCGACAGACGGTGCGGCTGGAGTACGCCCGGCTCCTGCTCGCCACCGGACGGCCGGACGACGCCGCGACCGAGCTGACCGAGATGGTCGACGAGCTGCCCTACCACGAAGCGGCGCACCACAGCCTGATGCTGGCGTTGCACCGGGCCGGTCGGTCGGCCGAGGCGCTGGACGTCTACCAGCGCCTGCGGGCACGGCTGCGCGAGGAGCTGGGTGTCGACCCGGATGCCGAGCTGCAGGACCTGCACCGGCGGATCCTCCGGAGAAGCTCGACCGCGCCGTCCTGGGAGGTGCGACAGACCCGGTGGGCGACGGTCGTCCGGTCCTCCGGATCGCTCCACCGGCGCCGGCCTCCCGGTCGACCTTCCCGGTGAGCCTGCGGATCGCGCGGCCACGTCGGACGCCCGGCGCCACCGTACGGCCGTCTACCGTCCCGTGACCTCGCGTGGCTCCTTCCGGATGACGAAAAGATCATCCGGCACCGGCCGCCCCGACTTCGGCGGCGGACTTGAACGACACCTCACCACCGGCAGGATTCGTCTCCGCCGCCACCGCGCGCAACAGCTCCACCACGGCGGTCTGCCGCTCAGGGCTGCCCAGAAGGAGCTTCTTGGTGCTGGTGAGATACAGGAAGATCACATGGGTCGAAGGGTCCACCCGCTGGCGCTTCATGTAGTTCAGCACCGCCATGCCGACATGCTCGTGGCGCCAGGCCGGGTGAAGGGACGGCGAACTCCACGTCAGCCACCCCGATGTGCTCCGTTCACCCACGTGACGTCAAGATCCGCGCTGATGGTGTCGGCATCCAGCAGGTCGACCAGCTCCTGCACGCTCCGCGGGGAGCGGTAGACCCACTGCCGCTTCTGGACCGACTTCCGGTCAGGTGGCGTGCGGTCGATCCCGAACACCGCACCCTGTCAACGCCGGCGGAATCGTGACCGTGCTACCACAGGGCACCGACAGGGCGCCCGCAAAGACGGGACGGCAGGGCGTCAGGCCAGTGTGGAGGAACGCGGGTAGGCGTCGTCCGGGTCGGTGATCACGTTGACCAGGTACGGCACGCCGGCGTCGAGCGCCCGGCGCAGCGCCGGCCCCAGGTCGGCGGCCCGGGTGACGGTCTCC
>CAZSNW010000036.1:0-15817 GCA_964608245.1 uncultured Micromonosporaceae bacterium | reverse complement strand
GTGGAACATGCGTCCCCCTTCCTCCGACGGTCGGCAAGCATTCGGTACATCCAAATACATAGATGCTTGCCGCTCGCGACGCTAGCACCGGCGGTAGAGGCGTTCTAGTGATATATGTCACAATATTGCAGGGTGCGAAACTGTACGGCAAAGTACACGGAACCGTCGGCGGACGGCCCACCGTCGGGTGCCCGCCGGACGCACCACCGCGCCCGTCCCCTGGTCAGCTCCGCTCGGCCACCGTCACCGCGACCAGCAGGACGGCGTAGAACAGCAGGCCGGCGACGAACGCCGGGAAACTCGACCGGCGGCCGGTGGGGATCTCCTCCTTGAACACGTTCATGAGGACCGCGCCGGCGAGCAGCGCTGACCACAGGGAGGCCGCCAGCAGACTCACCGGCGCCACCGCGGCCACCGCCCACCCGGCGAACAGGGCGGCGACCAGCACCAGCCGACCGGTGCGGCGGAACCGCGCCACCTCGTGCGCCTCCAGGGTGCGGTCGGTCACCACGAAGTGCAGGCCGATGGCGAGCGTGAACAGCATTCCGAACAGCAGACCGCTCTGCAGCCGCAGCGGCATCGTGTAGGTGATCAGTCCGTTGTAGAGCGCAAACGAGGCGACCTGGATCCGGTACGCGTCCGGCGACCCGCCGCCGCGATCGCGTGCCCGCGCGTCCAACCGGCCGGCCAGCCGCTGCGCGCCGAGCAGCAGCGTGAACCCGGCCAGCGCCACGAAGAAGATCGCCAGCTCGGTGACCGGGGTCGGCGTGAACAGGTCCTCCACCGCCGACCCCACGAACTCGTTGCCCAGGGCGAGCTCCGGCAGCAGGTGCAGGAAGACGTACGACACCGCCAGCCCGCCGGCCACCGAGCCGAGCACGCTCTCCGGCGGCCACCGCAGCTGCCGCAGGCGGGGCGCCAGCAGGTGCAGCAGCGCCAGCACCCCGGCCAGCAGCAACGCCGCGATCTGCGCGGCGCCCGGTGACAGTTCGCGCACCCCGACACCCCCGGCTGCCAGCCTGGCAGCCGGGGCCGCGCCGGTCGCGGAATCGGCCGGAAGTCGCCCGGACGGCCGTACGCCGCCCGCGCGCACGATGCCGCGGAGGGCGGGACGGGCGCTATCGTCGACGGGTGGCCGCGCCACACCCCACCCCGACCGAGGACCGACCATGACCGACGGCAGCGCCCCTCCCGCCACACCGGCCCGCCGCCGGCCGCGCCTGCGCGACGACGGCGGCCGCGTCGCCAGCGTGCTGTTCGGCATCGCCGCGGTCGGGGCCGTGGTGGTGCTCGGCGCCGTGGTCTTCAGCGGCGACGGAGTGCTGCCGCGGCTGACCAACCCGTTCCAGGAGCGCACCGTCGACCGCAGCCAGCCGGTGCTGCTGCAGTCGATCCAGGACCTGAGCCGCTACACCGCCGCCAGCGGCAACTTCGAAGTGGTCATCGACATCGAGGAGGACCGGCAGTTCCTGCCGGACCTGCTCTTCGGCGAGCGCATCCTGTTCGTCGCGGCCGGCACGGTCGACGCGTACGTCGACTTCAGCACCATCACCGAGGAGGCGCTCACGGTCGACGAGGCGGCCCGGGCGGTCCACGTCGAACTGCCGTGGCCGGAGCTGGGGTCGCCCAACCTCGACCACCAGCGCAGCTACGTGTTCGCGGTCCGGCGGGGGATCGTCAACCAGCTCGGTGACTTCTTCGGCGGCAGCGACGACGACGCCCGGCAGCGGGTGCTGGTGCTCGCCGAGCAGCGCATCGCCCAGGCCGCCGAGGAGAGCGAGCTGCGGGAGCGTGCCGCCGCCAACACCCGGCAGATGCTCGAGGGCATGCTGCGCAGCCTCGGCTACGAGGAGGTCACCGTCACCTTCGTCCGCGAGTGACGGCGGTACGCCCGACCGCGGCGCACGGTTCCGCGGGCGCGGCTCGGGCCGGCGGTCAGGCCACCCGGGCGACCGCGCCGGCGGGCGGCGCGGGCACCGCGTCCGGGTGCAGGAGGGCGGCGAGCGCCTCCACCCCGTCGACCAGCCGTGGGCCGGGGCGTACCACCAGGCCGTCGGCGTCGACCGCCCACACCTCGGCGTCCGGGAACCGGTGGGCGATCCGCTGCGCCTGCGCGACGGCACCGTCGAGGTGGTACCCGCAGGGGGCGACCAGCACCACCTCCGGCTGCGCCGCGGTGATCTCGCCCCAGTCGACCTCCACCGACCGGGCGCCGGGCCGGCACGCCACCGGGATGCCGCCGGCGGCGGTGACGAGGTCCGGCACCCAGTGCCCGGCGACGAACGGCGGGTCGATCCACTCGACCACCGCCACCCGGCGGCGCGGCCGGCCGGTCACCGCGGCCGCCACCGCGGCGAGCCGCCCCCGTAGCCGCGCCACCAGCGCCTCGGCCCGGTCGACCACCCCGGTGGCCCGGCCGACCTGGAGGATGGTGCCGAGCACCTCGTCCAGGGTGTACGGGTCGAGGGTGAGCACCTCGGCCCGGCAGCCGAGGTGGGCCAGCGCCTGGTCGACGTGGTCGGACGGCAGCGCGCACACCCGGCACAGGTCCTGGGTGAGCACCAGGTCGGGGTCGAGGTCCGCCAGCGCCCCGGCGTGCAGCGTGTACAGGTCCTCGCCGGCGGCCAGCCGTTCCTTGACGTACCGGTCGATCTCCGCCGGATCCATGCCGCGGGTGTCCCGGCCGCCGACCACCACCGTCTTCTCCCGCCTCGCCTGCGGCGGGTAGTCGCACTCATAGGTCACGCCGACCAGTTGGTCGTCAAGCCCTAGCGCGTAGACGATCTCGGTGGCCGACGGCAGCAGCGACACCAGGCGCATGGCCACTACGGTCCCAGCGGCGCGGCCGCTACGGCGTGTCGTCCGGCCACGGGACGTCGACCTCGACCGGCCGGTCGTAGTCGACACCCGGCACCGAGAAGCCGTACAGCCGGCGTACCTCGTCGGCCACCCAGCCGGTGTCGGCCAGCTCGGTGAGGGTGCCGGCGTCCACCCGGGCCCACCGGTCGGCGATCTCCCGCTGCACGTCCTCGGCGAGTTCCCAGGTGTCCAACCGGATCCGGTCCTGGTCGTCCACCGGGGCCTGCGCCAGGCCCAGCAGGTGGTCCCACAGCTGCACCGACTGCGCCACCGGGGTCACCATCCGGTCGCCGAGCACGGCGCGCAGCAGCCCCACATACAGGCCGATACCGGGGATCGCCAGCGACGACTGGGTGACCGTGGCGCCGTTCACCGAGGTCGCCGCCTGCCCGCCGCCGGTGCCCGCGAGTTCGGCGTGGAGGGTGCGGGCGGTGGCCTCCAGGTCCTCCTTGGCCGCGCCGATGGTGCCCTCCCGGTAGATCGGCGCGGTCAGCTCCGAGCCGATGTACGACAGGGCCACCGTGCGGAACCCGTCGTGGACCAGGCCGTGCTCGCGCAGCGCGTCCACCCAGCGGGCCCAGTCCTCGCCGCCCATCACCTTGACCGTGCCGGCCGCCTCCTCGTCGGTGGCCGGCGCCACCTCGATCTCGTCCAGCCGGGGGTTGCCGTCGTCGTCGAAGACCAGGTGCCGGGTGCGGTACGCGCTCCCGCGCGGCAGCACCACCGAGCGGAACGTCTCCCCGGTCCGCGGGTCGGTCCGGCGGGGCGCGGCCACGCTGTAGATGAACACGTCCACCCGGCCGTACCGCTCCTTGAGCAGCTCGGCCACGCGCTGCTTGGTGTCGTCGGCGAACGCGTCGGCGTTGACGAACGACACCGTGGTGCCGGCCTCGCGGGCGCGCTCGGCGACCCGGGCCACCCGGTACCACCCGGCGGTGGCGGTGCGCCGCTGGTCGGCCCCGCGCTCCAGGGCCACCCCGACCCCCCGGACCCGGTGCCGGACCAGCCCGGCGATCAGGGCGGCCAGGCCGTACCCGGCGCTGCACCCGACCACCAGGGCGACCGGAGCGTCGGCGCCGGTGGTGCCGGCGGGGGGCGGCGCGGCCTGCGCGGCCGTCCACATCTCGTCCACGGTGCGGGCACAGCCGACCGGGTGGGCGTCGAGCATGAGGAAACCACGGCCCTTGTCACGCACGTTGCGGATCGCCACCGGCGGACTCCCTCCACTGCGGCTCGCGCTGGTCCCCGGCATGCTACCGCGCGGCGCTCTCCGCACCGGTCGCCGGAGCGGCCGCCCGGGCCAGAGGACATCCCATACGTCTGGTACGTATGACAGGTCCTGACCGTTCCGGACGTATGGTGCAGTGGAAGGATGGAGAAGCTCGACCTCCGCTCGCCGGTTCCGCTGTACCGCCAGCTGGCCGACCGGCTCCGGGACCGGATCGCCGCCGGCGAGTTCAGCCCGGACGAGCCGCTGCCCAGCGAGTCCCGACTGATGCAGGAGTACGGCGTCTCCCGGGTGACCGTGCGCAAGGCGTACCAGGTGCTGCGGGAGTCGGGCGTGGTGGTGACCCTGCCGCAGCGGGGCAGCTTCATCCGCCTGCCGGGCGAGTGACGGCGTCGCCGGGCGGGTGACCGTCGCCGCCCGGTACGCCGGGCGGACGCGGCGGGTGGACGGGTGGTCCACGGGAGGGTGGTGGCTGGCTCACCAGGAGGGTGGCGGCGTCGGCGGCCGAAGGGCGATGCTGGGGGCATGGTGACACGACTGCGGCGGACCACGGCGCTGGTGGCCCTGTGGCGCCAGCTGCGGAGGTCCCGCCGGGACGGAGGGCCGGGCGCCGGGACGCTGCTGCGCGCCCTGCCCCGGATGGTCCTCGCCTCGCTGCGGCGGCGCGACCGGTACGACGGGCTGGGGCGGCTGCTGCTCATGGCGCTCGCCGTGGCCTACCTGGTGTGGCCGGTCGACCTGCTGCCGGAGCTGCCGCTCGGCCCGGTGGGCCTGCTCGACGACACGGTCGTCGTCACCTGGCTGGCCGGCGCGGTGCTGTCGGAGACCTCCCGGTTCCTCCAGTGGGAGCGTGGCCGCGCCGCCCTCAGTCCGCCCGCGCCGCGGCTTCCAGTACCTCCTCGACCGTGACCGCGGCCAGCGCCGGGTGCGGCCGGTCGTCCTGCGCCGGTGCGTCGACCCCGCCCGCGCCGCCCGTGAGGGCCGCACCGCCGGCGCCGTCGGGCCGGTCCGCGTACCGGCGCCACACCTCCTCACGCCACAGCACCCGGTGCCGGTCCCACCGCTGCTGCGGGGGACCCCACCACCACGGCGGGGTCGGCCCGAACAGCACCACCGACCGGGTGCCGTACGCGGTGGCCAGGTGCGCGACCCCGGTGTCCCCGCACACCACCAGCCGGGCGGACGCCACCAGGGCGGCGAGCTCGGCCAGCCCGGTGCGGCCGGCGAGCACCGCGGTGCCGGGCAGCCCGGCCCGCGAGGCCACCTCGTGCGCCAGCCGTCGTTCGGAGGCCGAGCCGGTCACCACCACCCGGTGGCCGCCGGCCGCCAGCGCCCGGGCCACCGCGGCGTAGCGGTCGGCCGGCCACCGCCTCGCCGGCGACTTCGCCCCCGGGTGCACCACGGTCAGCCCCCGGGCCACCGTGCCGCCGGTCGCCGACGGGGCCGGCTCGGGCAGCCGCAGGTCGGTCGGGTCGGCCGGCAGGCCGTACCAGTGCAGCAGCCGGCACCACCGGTGCACCTCGTGCTCGTCTGCCCGCCAGCGGGGGCCGAGGTCGAACCCGGCCTCCGGGCAGGCGAACGCGAGCATCCGGGTCGGCGCCGCGGTGGCGAGCAGCCGGTGCGACTGCGGCCCGCGGCCGTGCAGGTTGACCGCCACCCGGCCGGTCACCTGCGGCGGCCACCGCACCGGGGCGAGCTCCTCGACCGGCAGGAGCCGGTCCACCGCACCGACCAGCGCCACCAGCGGGGCGAGCCACCGGGGCGCGGCCAACCACAGTGGACTATCCGGGTACGCCCGGCGCAGCGCCCGCAGCGCCGGTACCCCGGTGGCCAGGTCCCCCACGCCGAGGGCCCGCAGCACCAGGGTCACGGGTAGGACGTCTCCCGGTCCGGGCAGACCACCATCTCGCGTACCTCGCACCCGGCCGGCTGCTGCAGCGCGAACAGGATCGCGGCGGCCACGTGCGCCGGGTCGCTGAGCTTCGCCCCGGCCGGGGGCCGGTACTGCTCGTCTCGGTCGTCGAAGAACCCGGTACGCATCCCGCCCGGCACTAGCAGAGTGACCCCCACCCGCTCGCCCAGCTCGGCGGCGAGCGCCCGGGTGAAACCGACCACCCCGAACTTGGCCGCGCAGTACGCGGTGGCCGCCGGCAGCGCCCGCATCCCCAGCGTGGAGGCGACCGTGACCAGCCGGCCGCGGGTGGCCTCCAGGAACGGGAGGGCGGCCCGGGCCACCGCGGCGGTG
Organism: uncultured Micromonosporaceae bacterium; assembly: GCA_964608245.1. GTDB lineage: Bacteria > Actinomycetota > Actinomycetes > Mycobacteriales > Micromonosporaceae > Natronosporangium. The sequence continues at coordinate 9,485 of CAZSNW010000036.1, read as the reverse complement.
GCGAGCAGGTCCACACTGACCACCCGCTCCCACTCCGGACCGGGCACCTCGGACAGTTCACCGGGCACGTCCACCCCGGCGGCGGTCACCACCCCGTCCAGGCCGCCCAGCTCCTCGGCGATCTCCCGGGTGGCCTGCTCGGCCGCCCGGGTGTCGGCCAGGTCGACCTGCCGGTACGGCACCCCGGCGGCGCCCGGCGCCAACCGGTCGAGCACCCCGGGCCGGCCGCCCTGCGCGCGGACCGCGTCCACCACCGCGCCACCCAGGCCACGCGCGCCGCCGGACACCAGTACCCGCATCGCCATCGCTCACCCCTCCTGTCGGTCGCCCGCGTCCGCTTCCGGCGGCGTGCCGGCGCGGACCGCCTCCAGCAGCCCGGTGGTGGAGCGGCCGGCGAGGTACGGCACGGTCACCGTCTGGCCGCCCCAGCCGGCGACGGTCGCCGCCTCCGGCAGGTCCGAGGCGTCCCCGCCGGCGTAGTCACCGCCCTTGACCCACACGTCCGGCCGCAGCCGGGCCAGCACCGCCTCCGGGGTCGGCTCGTCGAACGGCACCACCGCGTCCACGCACTCCAGCTCCGCCAGCAGCCGCATCCGGTCGGCCAGCGGCACCACCGGCCGTCCCGGGCCCTTGAGCCGGGCCACGCTGCGGTCGGAGTTGACCAGCACCACCAGGCAGTCGCCGAGCCGGCGGGCGGCGCGCAGGGTGGAGACGTGGCCGGCGTGCAGCAGGTCGAAGCAGCCGCCGGTGGCGACCACCGTGCCGCCGGCCGCGCGTACCGCGTGCACCAGCCGGTACGCGGCGGCCTCCGCACCGGTCGGGCCGACCCGCCCGGGCGTCCCGTCGGCCGGTCGCACCACCGGCTCGCCGTTGGCGGAGACGGTGACGGTGGCCGGGCCGCCGCCGACGACGTAGCCGGTGGAGCGGGACACCGCGTCCTGCACCGCCTCGGAGACCAGCGCTCCACCGGCCAGCGCCACCGTGGCGGCGGCCGCGAACCGGTCGCCGGCCCCGCAGGCGTCCCCGTCGCCGCGGGTCGGAGCGGGCACCGCCTGCGGCGCCGGCCCGTCCTGACACAGCAGCGCGCCGTCGGCGCCCAGGGTGACCGCGGCCGCGCCGGCCCGCCAGGAGCGCAGCAGCCGACCCGCCGCGGCCGCCAGCGACGCCAGCCGCCGGGTGCCGGGCTGCGCCCCGGACAGCCGGTACAGCTCCGCCTCGCTGGGGGTGAGCAGGGTCGCGCCGGGCACCGCCCGCTCACCCCGTGGGTGCGGATCCCACACCACCGGTGCGGCGGTGGTGGCGAGCGCCCGCCGGATACCGGGAAGCCCGGTGAGCCCGGCACCGTAGTCGCTGACCAGCACCGCGGCCGCCTCCCGCAGCAGCGTGCGCGCCTGCGGCGGCGCCGGCCCGGCCGGCCGTCCCGAGCCGCCCCGGTCCAGCCGCAGCAGCACCCGGCCGTCCGCCCGTAGCCGGATCTTCTGCGGGGTGGGGCCGGACAGCGGCAGCGCGCACACCTCCACCCCGGCGGACTCCAGCAGCCGGCGCAGCAGCCGGCCGGCGCCGTCCTCGGCCAGCGTGGTCACCAGGGTCACCGCCGCGCCCTGCCGGGCGGCGAGTACCGCGGCCAGCGCCGCCCCGCCCGGGCGTACGCCCACCGACTGCTCGTGCAGGACCATCGCCGGGGTGTCCGGGCACACCCGGTCGGCGACGCCGTCGACGTCCCGGTCGAGCATCGCGTCGCCGACCACCACCACCGGGCCCTCCGTGGTCACGCCCGGCTCACCACCCCGGTGGGCACGTGCGGCGCGTAGCTGTCCAGCCGGGCCACCCGGCGCGTCCGCAACGCCCGGTCCACGTACGCGCACAGCAGGTGGATCGCCACCAGGTGCAGCTCCTGCACCACCTGCGGCTCGGGTGACGGCACCGCCAGCGCGTCCTGGCAGCGGGTGGCCAGCGGGTTGGGTGCCGGACCGGTCAGCGCCCACCGCCGCATGCCCCGCCGCTGCGCCTCCGCCACCGCGGCGAGCACGTTCGGGCTCTGCCCGGAGGTCGAGATGGCCAGCAGGACGTCGTCGCGCCGGCCGTGGGCCGCCACCTGCCGGGCGAACACCTGCGCGTACCCGTAGTCGTTGCCGAGCGCGGTCACGGTGGCCGCGTCCGGGCACAGCGCCAGGGCCGACAGCGGCTCCCGGTCGTCCCGCAGCCGTCCGACCAGTTCGGCCGCCAGGTGCTGGGCCTGCTCGGCGCTGCCGCCGTTGCCGGCCACCAGCAGCCGGCCGCCGGCGCGCAGCCGGGCGGCCAGCGTCGTGCCCCAGCCCTCCAGCCGGCGGGCCTGCCGGCGGAACCCGGGCAGCGCCGCCGACAGGGTCGCCAGGTGCGCGTCCAGCAGCTGCGACATCAGGCCACCACCGTCCACGCCCGGTCGTCCGCGTCCTGGCGGGCCGCCTCCCGGTACACCCCGGCGACCGCCGCGGCGGTTTGCGTCCACGCGTACCCGGTGCAGGCCCGCATGCGACCGGCGGCGCCGTACCGGGCCCGCAGCGCCGGGTCGCTGAGCAGCTTGTCGAGCGCGTCGACCAGGGCGCCCCGGTCCCCGGCGGGCACCAGGGCCCCGGTGACGCCGTCGACCACCGTGTCCGTGAGCCCGCCGGTGGCGCAGGCCACCACCGGCACGCCGCAGGACATCGCCTCCAACGGGGTGAGCCCGAACGGCTCGTACCACGGGGTGCACGCGAGCACGTCGGCCGAGCGGTAGAAGTCGGGCATCCGCTCCTGCGGCACCGCGCCCACCAGGACCACCCGGTCGGCCACCCCGCACTCGGCCGCCACCTGGCGCAGCCGGCGCGCCTCCGGGTCGGCGTCCAGCCGTTCGGCCGGCGGCCCGCCGACGATCACCGCTTCGGCGTTCGGCAGCAGCGGCAACGCCCGGATCAGGTCGTCGAAGCCCTTGCGCGGCACCAGCCGTCCCACCGCGAGGATCCGGGCCCGGTGCGGGGAGCGCGGCGCCGCCGGACCGTCCGGGGTGAACCGGTCGACGTCCACCCCGGAGGGCACCACCCGGATGCGCGCCTCGGGTACGCCCATCGCCAGCAGCTCGGTCCGCTCGTCGGCGCACTGGGCCAGCACGTGCCGGACCGTGCGGCCCAGCATCCGTTCCAGCCGGATGCGACCCGGCGGACTGGTGTCGGCCGGCCCCTGGTGGCGGCGCTTGACCGTGCCGAGCGCGTGGTAGGTCTGCACCACCGGCAGTCGCCAGCGGCGGGCGGCGCGGACCGCGGCGAGCCCGCTCATCCAGAAGTGGGCGTGCACCACGTCGGGCGTACCGGTGCGGTGCCAGTCGGCGGCCAGGAACCGGCCGAACTCGCCCATGAACGGCAGCAGGTCGTCGCGCGGCACCGGTTCCGGCGGCCCCGCCGGCACGTGCACCACCTCCACCCCGTCGGGGGTGCGTACCACCGGCGGCGTGTCCGCCGACTCCCAGCGGGTGTAGACCCGAACGGGGTGGTCGAGCCGGGCCAGGGACCGGGCCAGGGCGGCGACGTGGGCGTTCTGGCCGCCGGCGTAGCGGTCGCCGAGCCCGGCCAACGGACTGGCGTGCTCCGATATCAATGCGATCCGCACAGCTCCTCCTCCAGCACCGCGTCCCAGTCGGCCAGGAACCGCCCCAGCCCGTACCTCGTCAACACCGCCCGCCGTCCCGCCTCGCCGACCCGCTTCGCAGCCGCCTGGTCCGCGCACAGCCAGCGCGCGGCGGCGACCAGTTCGTCCGGGTCGGTGGAGAGCACGCCCGCCTCCGGCGGCACCGCCACCACCGCCTCGGTGGTGGCGAGCCCCACCACCGGCATCCCCATCGCCATCGCCTCCAGCAGCGACAGTCCGAGCGAGGTCCACCGGTACGGGTGCAGGTAGACCCGGCGGCGGGCGAGCTGCGCGTGCATCCACGCCTGCGGCGGGTCCTCGAACGCGTGCAGCCGCTCCGGCGGCAGCCGGAGCTTCTCGGCGAGCCCGGTGACCCGCATGCCGAACACGTCCACCGGGGCGGCGGTCGACAGGGTCGGCAGCAGGTCGGTACCGGCCACCCGCCACCGGCGCACCGGCTCGTTGACCGCGGCGGCGAGCCTGGGCAGCTCGCCGGTGTACCGGTGACCGGGGTCGGGTACGCCGTGCTCGACCACCCGGGTGCGGGTCGCGCCGGCGTCCCAGAACAGCGCGTTGAAGTGGGTGACGTGCACCAGGGTCAGGTCGTCCCGGTCGGCCACCGGGTGCCGCTCGTGCGGCACCCCGTCCTTCGGGGTGTTGTGCTCCACGTAGACCGCGGGCACGTCGACACCCGGCCGCCGACGCAGCCACCGGCGGACGAGCTCCTCCTCGTGCGGCCGTTGCAGGACCACCACGTCGACGTGCTCGTGGGCGAGCTGCTCCGGCGGCACCTCGCGCACCGTCGGCGGCCAGGGGTAGGTGCGGGCCCGTCCCCGGCCGTCGGGGCCGCGGTCGGGGGTGACCGGCACCAGGTACTCGTGTCCACCCTGGACGAACGCGGTCGTCCAGGCGCCGTGGACGTGCCAGAGCAGGATCCTCATCCCGCGCCCCTCACCCGGTGTTCCGCAGCAGCTCGACGGCGGCCACCACCTGCGCCGGCTCCACGGAGGCCAGGCACGGGTGGCCGGGGGTCGGGCAGTGCACCGCCCGGGTGTGCCGGCAGGCGGCGGTCGGGTCCCCCAGGCGTACGCACGGCACCCGGTACGGCTGCCACTGTCCGAATGAGACGGTGGGGGCGAACAGGCTCACCACCGGGGTGCCGACCGCGGCGGCCAGGTGCGCCGGGCCGGTGTTGCCGGCCACCAGGCAGCCGGCGTGCTCCAGGACCCCGGCGAGCTGCGCCAGGTCGGTGACGCCGCCCAGGTCGACCGCGTCCGCACCGGCCACCCGGGCGGTCAGGTCGCGCTCGCCGCGCCCGCCGGTGACCACCACCGGATGTCCGGCGGCGGCCAGCGCCGCCACGATCCGCCGGGCGTGGGTCTCCGGGGCCGCCCGCGCCGGCGCGCTCGCCCCCGGGTGCACCACCACGTAGCCGGGATCGTCCGGCGGGGTGACCGTTGGCCGGTCCGGGCGCAGCGCGAGCCGCACCTGCCCGGCGACCGGCGGGTACCCGGCGGCCGTGGCCAGCGACAGCGCCCGCTCCGGCTCCGGCATCCCGGCCGGCACCCGGTGGCGCAGGTCCAGCAGCGACCCCGGGTAGTCGTCGCTGATGGCGGAGATCCGCGGCACCCCGGCCAGGCGCAGCAGCAGCGCCAGCGGCAGCGGCGACTGGTGGAAGGAGGTGAAGATCAGCGCCTCCTCCACCGCCAGCGCCGCGAGGTCGGCCACCAGGTCGCCCACCGCGGCCGGGTCGACCGGCGCCGGGTCCGGTTCGATCCACGGCAGCGGGTGTTCGACGATCCGGTCCACGCCGGGCAGCAGGGCGGCGGCGGCCCGCCCCCGCGGCCCACACAGCATCACCACCTCGTCGGCGGCGGCGGCCACCGCGCGTACCGCCGGACCGGTGAGCAGCACGTCGCCGGCGGCGTCCGGACGGGCCACCAGCACCCGGCGGCGCCGGACGCCGTCGCCGGTGCTCCGGGGCCGCCCGGTGACGAGCCGCTGCCGCCGCAGCACCAACTCGACCGCGCCGGGCAGGTCGCCGGCGACCGCCGGTGCCGCCGCGGTCTCCGCGGGCCGGGTCGCCGGGGTGGGGACCAGCACCCCGGCGGCGCCGGCGGCCAACGCGGCGCCCATGTCCGCACCGGTGTCGCCGACCACCACGCACCGGTCGGGCGTGGTGCGAAGCGCCCGTGCCGCCTGCTGCACCAGGGCGGGCGCCGGTTTGCGGCACCGGCACCCGTCGCCCGGCGCGTGCGGGCACACCTGCACGGTGTCCAGCCCGCCGACCAGTTCCGCCACCCGGGCGTTGACCCGGGCGAGGTCGTCGGCGGAGAACCGGCCGGTGGCGAGCCCCGACTGGTTGGTGACCAGGCCGATCCGCAGTCCCGCCGCCCGCAGCCGGTCCACCGCCTCGCGGGCGCCCCGCGTCAGGTGTACCCGGGAAGGGTCGCCGTTGTACGGCACGTCCTCGACCAGGGTGCCGTCCCGGTCGAAGAGCACCGCGTCGAACAGGGCGCCGACCACGCCTCGTCGTCTTCCCCTCACCGGTGCCGGCAAACCTGGGCGCCCCACGGCCGCGCGCCACGCCCGACCCACCAGCCCCGCAGCCAGTGCGCGACCGCCAGCGGCGGGATCGCCACGCTGGTCGCCAGCATCGCCGGGAGGTCGCCGGGCGGGCCGCCGCGGATGCGGACCGCGGCGAACTGCCCGGTGAGGGCGAGCCACACCGCCGCGGCGAGGGCCGCGCTCCGACGGGCGGCGCGGGCGGTGGCCGGGCGCCGCGCCGCGGCGGCCACCGCCGCGGCGACGAGCGCCACCAGCCCCGCGGCGGTGGTGACCGCGTGCACCGGCCGACGGCCGCGGGGCACGCCCAGCAGCCGCCGCCACCTCCGGCCGTGGATGCGGCGCAGCAGCGCGTCGTCGGCGTTGCCCGCCTGGGCGCACAGGCTCACCCAGCGCCCCTCCCGGCGTACCGGGTGGAGGACGTGCCGGTCTCCGGTCACCAGCGGCCCGACCGTGCGCGACACCCGGTACGCCAGCTCCGCGTCCTCCCGGTACGCGCGGCGGAACCGCTCGTCGAACCCGCCGGTCACCACCAGCGCCGAGCGTCGGTAGGCCATGTCCGCGGTGGCCCAGCGGGCGTCCGACAGTCGCGCGGTGGTGCGGGCGAAGTCGGTCACGGGCCCGTCGGGCAGGGGCACCACCACCCGGCCCTGCACCCCGGCCACCCCGTCCGGCACCGCGAGGTCCCGACGCAGGGTGGCGAGCCAGTCGGGCGGCGGCACCACGTCGTCGTCCAGGAACGCCACCCACCGGCCGCGGGCACCCCGCCAGCCGACGTTGCGTGCGGCCGCCGGCCCGCGCCCACCGCTGCGCAGCACCCGCACCAGGCCGATCAGCCGCGGCGGCACCCTTGGGGTGGGGCCGGGCTCCGGTCGGTCGTCGACCAGCAGGATCTCCGCCGGTGCTCCCGCCACCGCCACCGCCCGCGCGAGCGCCGCGAGCAGCCGTGCGAGCTCCGGCCGGCCCACCGTGGGCACCACCACGCTCACCGACGACAGCGGCACCGGGGCCGACTCGTCGGGACCTCCCGGCCGGGCCGGTCGCCCGGGCGTACCCGCGGGTCCGGTCACGACCGGCCGAAGGCTCCGGACCGGTGCACCGCGAACGGTCCGATCGCCAGCATGTCGATCGGGGCGGCGCCGAACAGCTCCAGCGCCTGGCGCGGCGTGTCGACGATCGGCTGGCCCGCGACGTTCAACGAGGTGTTGACCACCGCCGGCAGGCCGGTGCGCCGTTCGAACTCGGTGAGCAGCTCGGCCAGCTGCGGCTCGTCGTCCGGGTCCACGGTCTGGATCCGGGCGGTGCCGTCGACGTGGACCACCGCCGGGATCCGGGTCCGCCACGGCGACCGGACCTTGTGGACGAACAGCATGTACGGGCTGGGGAGCACCCCGTCGAACAGCTCGGCGGCCCGGTCGAGGCGGACCACCGGGGCGACCGGCCGGAACTGCTCCCGCCCCTTGATCTCGTTGAGTCGCTCGGTGGTCTCCGCGTCCCCGGGGTGGGCGAGCAGCGACCGGTGGCCGAGCGCCCGCGGCCCCCACTCGGAGCGCCCCTGGAACCAGGCCACCACCCCGTCGTCGGCCAGCACCCGCGCCGCCTCCGCCGCGATCGACGCCGGCCGGGTGTAGGGGAGGGCGGCGCGCCGCAGGGTCGCCTCGATCTGCTCGTCGGACCAGCCGCGGCCCAGGTCCGCCCCGGGCATCGGCTGCGGCGCCTCGCCGGCCTCCCGGGCCACGTGCAGCGCCGCGCCCATCGCCGTGCCGGCGTCCCCGGCCGCCGGCTGCACCCAGATCCGCTCGAAGCGGCTGTCGCGGGCAAGCCGCGCGTTGGCCACGCAGTTGAGCGCCACCCCGCCGGCCATGGTCAGCGTCCCGGGGCCGCCGGCCGCCTCGTACAACCAGTCGGCGAGTTCCAGCAGCACCTCCTCCAGCCGCGCCTGCGCGCTGGCCGCCACGTCGGCGTGCTCGGGGATGATGTCGCCGTCGGGCGCGCGCGGTTCGGCCAGCGCCGACCAGTCGACCGGGCCGGTGACGAACCCGCCGTCGCCGGTCGGGCGTACCAGCTCGCGCAGCACCCCGAGCATCCGCGGCTCGCCGTAGGAGGCCAGGGCCATCACCTTGTACTCGTCGCTGGAGCGCGTGAACCCCAGGTGGGCGGTGAGGTCCTCGTAGAACAGGCCGAGCGAGTGCGGCAGCCGCTGGGTGGCCAGGACCTCCAGGTGGCCGTCCCGGTAGACGCCGGCCAGGTAGCTGGTGGCCTCGCCGCGCCCGTCGGCGACCAGCACCGCCCGCGGCCCGTCCCACCCGTCCGGTCCGGGCGAGGCGGCGAGTCCGGCCGAGGCGGCGTGCGCCACGTGGTGCGGCACGAACCTGACCTTCTCCGGCTCCAGCCCGGGCAGGGCGGTCGCGAGGAACGCCGGGGCACGCCGCACGTACTCCTGCCGGATCCCGTCCCAGGGGTCGTCGAGCCCCAGTTCCTCGGCGGGTTGGCACAGGGACGGGTCGTAGGAGTAGGCGACCGCGTCGAGATCCGCCGGGCGGAGTCCGGCGGCCGCCAGGCACCACTTCGCCGACTGCTCCGGCAGCTCCCAGGCGGAGAACGGCACCGGGCGCTTGCCGTGCTTGCGTCGGTTGAACCGCTCCTCCTCGGCGGCGGCGACGATCCGGCCGTTCACCACCAGCGCCGCGGACGGGTCGTGGAACACCGCGTTGACACCCAGCACCCGCATGCCGGCGCTGTACCCGCCCGGCCGTCCGCCGACACCCGCGCGCCCCGGTCAGCCGGGCGGCGGGTGGACCACCAGCGCCCCGTCGCGGTCGCGGGCGATCCGGGTGCCGAACGGTGCGGAGGCCGTCTCCAGCACCCGTTGCAGGTGCGCGGTGTCGGCCGCGTCCGCGTGGCGCAGCTGCAGCCGGTGGGTCCGCATCGGGACCATCCGCAGCTCGCGCAGCCGGCCGTCGTCGGGGTCGAGCGTGACCAGGTACAGCAGCCGCAGGTCGCCGCGGTACTCCTCGTGGCCGGTGATGCCCTCGTAGTCGTTGACCAGGTCGCCGCACCCGTAGAGGATCAGCCGACCGTGGTGGACCTCCAGCGGTCCGGGGTGGTGGGAGGAGTGGCCGTGGACGACGTGGACGCCGGCGTCGATCAGCCGGCGGGCGAACGCCACCCGGTTGGACGTCACCGCGTACCCCCAGTTGGAGCCCCAGTGCAGGGAGGCGACCAGCAGGTCGCCGGGCCGGGCGGCCCGGTGGAGCCGCTCGGCGAACCGGTCGGCGGTC